>JBBRHI010000043.1:0-11105 GCA_038222995.1 Bacteroidia bacterium
GTTGAAATTATTGACGGAAAAGTAGAAGCGCAATTAGTATTCTCTAATCATATTGAGGAAATGCTGAATCCTAAACATGCATACTTATACATTGATGTAGGAGGCGGAAGCACTGAGCTTACGTTGTATTATAATCAGAAAGTAATGGCCTCAAAATCATTTAACATCGGTACAGTTCGCATGCTGTTGGGTAAGGTGGATAAGGATGAATGGGACAAAATGAAAGACTGGATAAAATCCGCAACGTTTGGCGTTCGTCCTCTCAACGCCATTGGTTCGGGTGGTAATATTAACAAGATCTTTAAAATAAGTAAGAAGGACACAAAAAGCCTCAGCTACAATAAGCTGAAAAGCATTAATGACATGTTGAACTCCTATACTTATAACGAACGCGTAGAAGTATTGGGATTAAAGCCTGACAGAGCGGATGTGATTATACATGCCTCTAAAATATTTATTACCATTATGAAAACCGGTGATATAGAAAATATTTTTGTTCCCCAAATAGGATTATCTGACGGTATTGTGCATGACTTGTATGATAAAGCAAAGGCAATTAAAGTGAAATAACCGGTTACAAAACTTTTAATTGCCGGTTAATAGAAGGGATTTAAACTACTTTTCCGCTACATAAATAGAGGCCAGGCCCAGCCCTACAGAACTAAAGCTCGCATTTTTATACCCTACTTTTTGCAATATGGCAGTAAATCGCTCATTGTCCGGAAAAGCTTTAATAGATTCAGGTAAATAGGTATAAGCTCTTGTATCTTTTGAAAACAGCTTGCCTAGAGTGGGAGTGATATATTTGAAGTGAAAATTATAGAACTGTTTTACCGGAAATTTACGAGGTGAAGAAAACTCAAGGACACAAAGTTGACCTCCGGGTTTTAAAATGCGCAACATATTTGCCAAGCCTTTTTCTAAATTCTCAAAATTCCTTACACCAAAACCAACTGTGATCGCGTCAATAGAATTACCGGGCAAATCGCAGGTTTCAGCGTCACCGTATTTTAAAGTAATTTTTTTATCAAGATTCAGCTTCGCTATTTTTTCTCTACCGAATTTCATCATTCCTTCACTGATGTCAATCCCGATAATAGATACAGGATCCAACTTGATAGCTTCCACAGCAAAATCTGCCGTGCCGGTAGCCACATCTAAAATATAGCCTGGTTTTTTAGAAGCAATTAATCTAATGCACTTTTTTCTCCAACCCTTATGAATACCCAGAGATAATAACGAATTTAAAAAATCGTAACGAAAGGCAATGTTATCAAACATTTGAGCTACCTGCTCTTTTTTTGATTCAGTATTATTGTAGGGTGTAATTGGCTCCATTTTTATTTCCCGTTGATCTCACGGATTTTTCGCAGATTTAAAACTTACTTATTGTATTTATCGGCACGGATTCGCGAGATCTGCATGATAAAAATTACTTCACAAAATCTAACTTCAAGGATTCTTCCAACAGCTGTTCTTTATTAACAGGTACCACGCCTATTTGTTCACACACCAAGCCGCCGGCTAAGTTTGAAATAGAGGCCATAACAACCGGGTTAACTCTTAATGCCATTAACAATGCCGCTACACTGATGACGGTATCCCCTGCCCCGCTTACATCAGCAATACTGCGAATGTGTGCCGGAATATGTTCTTTAACAGAACGTGAATTAGTAATTACCCCTTTTTCGGCAAGCGTTACAAGAGCGGTATCAAACTTTTGTTTTACCCTAAAACTGCTGATAGCACGCTGCAATTCGTTAATATTATCAGAGCTGATATCCATTTTTAAACCCTCACGCAATTCTTTTAAATTCGGCTTAAATAACGTTACGCCTTTATAAGAATTAAAATTCCGTGTTTTAGGATCTACACAGGTCGGGATACCTTTGCTCTTAGCAAGTTCTACAACCTTACTGATGAGCTTTGGCGTAATTAAACCTTTATTATAATCTTCAAATAAAATAACATCAATTTTATCGTGCTGAATAATGTAAGAGATCAGCGTAATTAATTGTTGTGTTTCAGCAGCCGTAATATCTTCTTCTACTTCTTCATCAATCCGCAACAGTTGGTGGTTATTTCCTATAACGCGTGTTTTCTCCGTAGTAATACGATCGCGCGATTTTAAGATTCCTTTCTGACTGAGCTTTTGTTTTTTCAACAGATCCAAAAAAGCCTGGCCTTCATAATCAATTCCAATCACAGAACAAAGCACAGGGTTCGCCCCCATGGCCTGTATGTTTAATGCCACGTTAGCGGCACCACCCAAACGTTTTTCTTTTTTTTGTATCGAAATGATCGGTACCGGAGCTTCAGGAGAAATACGATTTACTTTTCCCCACATATAGCTGTCAATCATGACATCGCCGATGATCAACACATTCAAATTACTGAACGATCTGAATATTTCGCGGATGTGTTCTTTTTTTACAGATAATTTTTTCATTTACTATTTGTATTTCAACCACATAGTCACATAGAAAATATAGTTTTTGTTTATCAATAAATAGAAGTAAAATTTATATTTATGTTATTAACGGCATTTAATTTCTTTTGTCTTTGGCTTAACTCAATTTCTCAATCGCCTCCTTCATTCTTTTTAAGGCCTCCGTTAATTTATCTTCAGATGTAGCATATGAAAACCGAATATAGTTATCGTCGCCAAAAGCAGCGCCGGGAACCAGTGCCACATGCGCTACATCCAGTAAAAACATGGAAAGGTCAGTGGCATTATTAACCGTAAACCCATTGTGCGATTTACCGAATAAAGCTGATACTTCAGGATATACGTAGAACGCTCCTTGTGGAGTGTTAGTTTTAAATCCGGGAATTTGTTTCATTAATTCCAACACTAAATTCCTCCTTTTCAAAAACGCGTCACGCATATAATGTGTGCTCTCTGCAGGTAGTTCCATGGCCGCATGCATAGCTTTTTGAGTAATGCTGCTTGTAGCAGACGTAAATTGTCCCTGCATTTTATCACATGCTTGAGCTATCCATTTTGGAGCTGCCATAATTCCACCCCTCCAGCCTGTCATCGCAAACCCTTTCGATACACCGTTAATCGTAATTACCCTGTCTTTAATATCAGGAAATTGCGCCATACTTTCATGTCCGCCGATAAAATTAATGTGCTCATAAATTTCATCGCTCATAATGTAAAGCTCCTCATGCTGCTTAACCACATCGGCAATGGCTCGCAGCTCTTGCTTGCCGTAAACGGAACCTGTGGGATTACAAGGCGTACTAAACATCATCATCCGTGTTTTTGGAGTAATATGTGCCTTTAATTCTTCAGCCGTAATTTTAAAATCATTTTCAATTGTTGTGTTAATAATAACCGGTACACCGCCGGCTAATTTCAGGATCTCTAAATAGCTCACCCAAAAAGGTGCGGGAATAATTACTTCATCACCGGGGTTAATTAAACATAATACGGCATTGGCAATGCTTTGCTTAGCACCTGTTGACACAACAATATCATCTGTTGAATAATCTAAATTATTATCCCGTTTAAATTTATGTGCTATAGCCTGGCGTAGTTCTAAATAACCGCTTACGTGTGTATAGTAACTGAAATTATCGTTTATCGCTTTAATCGCAGCTTGCTTAATAACTTCCGGTGTTGCAAAATCAGGTTCGCCTAAACTAAGGCTTATAATATCTATCCCTTCTGCCTTCAATTCACGGCTTTTGCGGGCCATAGCAATAGTTTGCGATTCTGAAATAAGGTTTACTCTATCCGATAAATGTGTCATTAAACAGGTTTTAAAATGCGTAACAAATCTAACAATTTGAATAACATCTCAAACTTAATTTCTATTATTTTATTGGGCAAAATGTTATCAAATTCATTTGTAATTATGTGTGTGATTGCCTAATTTTCAAGCTAACAAACGAGCTATTTATATGAACTATTGGCTGATAAAATCAGAACCTTTCAAATACAGTTGGGAACAATTAAAAAAAGATAAATCCACACGTTGGGACGGAGTCAGAAATTACGCGGCACGTAATAACCTGCGCGACATGAAAAAAGGTGACCTTGCTTTTTTTTATCACAGTAACGAAGGCCTTTGTATAGTGGGCATTGCAAAGGTTGTGAAAGAACATTACCAAGATCCTACAACAAAAGAAGAAGCATGGCTGGCAGTAGATTTCGCCCCTTTTAAAGCTTTGAAAAAACCCGTAACGCTGGCGCAAATTAAAGAAGACGAACACTTAAAAGATATGCAATTGGTTAAACTTTCACGTTTATCGGTTGGGTCTGTAAAGCCCGAAGAGTTTGACAGGATCTGCATGCTGGGCGACTTAGGATAGTTAATGTCAGTTAATTGGTAATTTAAAAACAATAAAACACTAAAATTTATGAAAAAGATCACAACAGTATTCGCCTTATGTTTATCTATGTCGTTTTTTGCACAAAAAGGGCCTTTCCCAACGCTTGCAGGCCACACTTTGGAAGGCGGCGCAATAAGCCTGCCCTTAGCGGGAACCAAAAAATTTACAATAGTAGGTATTTGCTTTAAAAGAAGCGCTGAAGACAATTTAAAAACATGGATTCAGCCAATGTACGATACGTTTGTAGCAAAAGCCAAGGGTACCGATTATTTTGATGTAGCCAATTATTACGATGTTAATTATTATTTTATTCCTTTAATCAGCGGGTTCAAGAAAGCAGCATCCGACTTTAAAGCAGCCACACAAAAAGACCTTTGGAAGAATGTGATTGATTGTGACACTGACATTAAACTATTAAAAGAAAAATTAAAACCTGCCGATGAAGGCATTCCCTATTTCTACGTAATTGATACCAACGGAAAAATAGTGGAGGTCGTATCGGGAAAATTCAGCGAAGATAAAATGGACAAGATCCAAGACGCTATTGATTAGTGAAACTTGAATTTAAACCTCGCTAAACACCCTGTAAGAGCAAGCTTCCAGGGTGTTTTTAGGCGAACAAAGCTACTAATGATTTTTCTGTTTGATAAACAAGCTCACTAAAAATAAGCCTACAATAGCTACAAACACTACAGGAATAATAATCTCAAAATTAAACTTTGAGATACGAACAAGGCTGTTTTGAGAAAAAGAAAATTTAGTAAGAGACAGGAAAATAAATAAGAACGATATTGCTTTAGTGCGTTTCGAATTTGAATCTGAAGTTTTCATAATGTATATAGTTAGAGTGTTAAACAATTCTAAATGATTATACTTTATATGAAATTTTAAAGTTTACTCTATTATACAACCGGTAGGTTTGTTACAATAACCGGTAGGTTTTAGCAAATTCAATAAAAAAAAACCTCTCCGTTTTAAACTGAGAGGTTCAATAAATTTATAAGGAAGAGTTACTGTAAGTTAAATAACGGTTTTCTGTCAATAAACCCTCCTCCAATTAAATCATCGCCTTCATAAATAACGGCACTTTGCCCGGGGGCAATGCCTGTAGCTGATTCATGAAACACAATATTTAGCTTATTGTCTATTGTATTAATAGTACTTAAACGGCCGGCATCTTTATAACGGATCTTCGTTAAAGCCACATAATCTTGCGGTAATGCCTCATATTTAATCAAATTAAAATCACGCACATTAATTTCCTGTTCTTTTAAATCTTCTAAATCACCCAACACCACTGTATTTGTTTCGGGGATAATTTCTTTTACAAAAACAGGCTCGCCCATTGCTAAATCCAAGCCTTTACGTTGCCCTATAGTATAAAAAGGATATCCTCGGTGTATTCCCACTTTCTTCCCTTTAAATATATAATCCCCACCTTCTACACTCGCTTCAAGGTTTGGCAAGCGGTGCTTTAAAAAAGCACGGTAATCATTATCCGGAACAAAACAAATATCATAGCTTTCGCTTTTATTAGCCAGGTCAATAAAACCGGCGTCTTTAGCCATTTGTTTTATTTCGGGTTTTTTATATTTCCCTAAAGGGAACATGGTACGTTGCAGGCTCTCTTGTCCTAAGCCCCAAAGCACATAGGTTTGATCTTTACTTTGATCTAATCCTTTAAAAATAACTTTACGATTATTTTCTTCTCTTACCTGCGCATAATGTCCTGTTGCAATAAATTCACAATCCAGCATATCTGCGCGCTTTAAAAGTGCTTCCCATTTAATGTGTGTATTACACAATACACAAGGGTTTGGCGTACGGCCCGCTAAGTATTCTTCTACAAAATTATTGATAATATGATCCCCGAATTCACCGCGGATATCTAATATATAATGCGGGAAACCAAAGGTTACTGCCATGGAACGCGCATCATTAATGCTATCCAAGCTACAGCAGCCTGTTTCTTTTTTACTGCTGCCCGACGTTTCGTAATCCCATGTTTTCATGGTGATGCCGATTACTTCATATCCTTGTTCGTGTAACATCATGGCGGCAACGGAACTGTCTATCCCACCGCTCATTGCCACCAGTACTTTTCCGTGTTTGCTCATATTCTTATTTCTTCGGTTATGTATGTATTACATGCATAATCCTATTTAGTAAACGTTAAACATCTATTATTATGGAATGTTTATTCGAAGTTTTTATTTAGTTGATTTAGGTGCAGGTTTTGTAGCTTTAGGCTTTGGACTTAAGGTGTTTGCTGAATTTACCTTCGGCTTTTCGTCTGCTACTTTATTTTTATTAAAAAAATCGTATGTTTCTTTTTTGTTTGCTAACTCACCATTTTTATACAATTCTTTTTCACTCACTTTACCTGCAGAAGTTCTGTAAATCCAAGGTCCCGTTTTTTTTCCGTTCTTATAATAACCGGTAGCTGCCGCAATGCCGGTAGGATAATAATAGGTGTTTTTTCCTTCCATTTGTCCGTTTACATAAATACCTTCTCCCTTTACGGTATTTTTATCAAAGTATAATTTAAAAGGCCCTTCCTGCACATCCATTTTAAAATTTCTTTCCTCACTTACTGTGCCGTCCGGGAAATAAATAATTTCTTTCCCGTTCTTCTTACCCATTATAAATACTTCTCTTGATAATAAAACACCTTTATCATCAAAATAAGTCCACACCGAATCTTTTTGCTCATTAATGTATTTACCGTAAGCCATTTTTTTGCCTGTTGGATGAAACATGGTAGAATAGGCTATTTTCCCGTCCTGCTTAAAATTCATAACTGCTTTTACACTGTCAAACGGGTAATAATATTTAAATATTCCCTGTGGCTTATCATCCTTAAACAAACCCTCATACATAAGTTTATTTGTTTTATCATCCTTCTTTTTCCAATATCCTTGTTTTTTGCCCGAAGCATCTACGGTTTGCGCAGAATTAGCCATGTAAAACAACATCATTGAAATAATAAGAATATATCGGATCATAAAAGTGGTTTTTAATTATAACCGTTTCAGGCGTCAAAGTTACATTATTTTGTTGTTTTTCCTCAAAATTTATAGAGTACAAGGTATACATGCCTAAACATTTTTTTAAATAAAAAAGGCTTGCCTGTTACACAGGTAAGCCTTTTAACAAAAATCTTAAAGTTTAATTACATAGCGGCAGCTTCTTCAGCTAATGCATTAATGATCTTACTTTCAATTTCCTGCGCCAAGTCCGGATTTTCCGCGAAAATTGCTTTTACGGAATCTTTTCCTTGCCCCAATTTAGTCTCTTCGTAGCTAAACCATGATCCGCTTTTTTTAATGATATTTTTCTCTACACCAATGTCAATGATTTCACCTACCCTGCTGATGCCTTCGCCAAATACAATATCAAATTCGGCCATACGGAAAGGAGGTGCCAGTTTGTTTTTAACTACTTTAACACGTGTTCTATTACCGCTTACTACATCACCGTCTTTTATCTGGCTTATTCTCCTGATGTCTAAACGAATAGATGCATAGAATTTTAACGCGTTACCACCGGTAGTGGTTTCCGGGTTCCCGAACATAACACCGATTTTTTCACGTAACTGGTTAATAAAGATGCAGCAGCACCCTGTTTTATTAATAGTACCGGTTAATTTTCGTAGGGCCTGGCTCATCAACCGCGCTTGTAAGCCCATTCTGCTGTCCCCCATTTCTCCTTCAATCTCAGCCTTAGGCGTTAAAGCGGCAACGGAATCTATTACTACCAAATCAACTGCTCCCGAACGAATTAAGTTATCGGCAATTTCTAATGCCTGTTCTCCGTTATCAGGTTGTGAAATTAAAAGACTTTTAATATCCACTCCCAACTTTTGAGCGTAAAACCGATCGAATGCATGCTCTGCATCAATGATAGCAGCTATGCCTCCCGCTTTTTGCACATTGGCGATAGCATGGATCGCTAAAGTTGTTTTACCGGACGATTCAGGCCCGTAAATTTCAACTACACGGCCTCTCGGCAAACCGCCGATTCCTAAAGCTATATCAAGGCCTAATGAACCTGTTGAAATAGAATCCATAGGTTCTACCTGTGTATCACCTAATTTCATTACAGTTCCTTTTCCGTAAGTTTTTTCCAACTTATCTAAGGTTAATTGCAATGCTTTTAATTTTTCACTGCCAACGGTTTTCTTTTCTAAAGTGTCAACCGCTTCGTCTGTTTTTTTTGCCATGATATATATTTAGTTTTAAGTTACAATTTAAATTCTGAGAGCTATTAACAAATTTATAACACCTCTCAAATTCTTCTACAAATCTAAAACAAAAACGAAGCAAGTTGTTGCTATAAATTGTAGCATTACTTAAAATGTCAATAAAATCAACTGATACAAAGGTGTAAATTATTTTCAGGAAATGAGCCGAGGAGGTTTTTTAAGCTGATATTTCTTTATTAAAAATACCGCCCGGAAGAATTACCGGGCGGCATAAGCATTACATTAAGAATAAAAATTTGATTACTTTTTTTCTTTTTTCGCTTCTTTTTTCGCTTCCTTTTTAAAGAACCTCCTTAATAAAAAGTTGTGCTGTAAAGCTTCCAAATCTTTATCCAATTTCTGCGAACCGGTCTCTAAATTTTTTATGGTTGCTTTCATATTGGCACCCGTTTCTTCATCATGCAATAAAAGGCCGATAGTTGTTTTAGGATTATTAGTTGCCTGTTTAATCCCCGAAATAAATAAAGATGCTGTATCGGCGATTTGATTTAATTCTTTTACGGTCGATTTAAGAGAGTTAAACATAACTGTATCTGATACCAGGTCATTAGCCAATGTTCCTTTTTTATTTAATTTACTTGTAAAAGCGTTTAATGATCCAATAAGTTGCTGAGCTCTGTCAGATGCACTCTTGAGAGACGCCGTTGTAGCTTCTATATTCTTATAAACAGATTCATCATTCAATAATTTACCGATAGTCCCTTCGCCGGACGACAGTTTTTTACTGATCGTTTTAAAATCGCCCGTAATAGAAACTAAATTCACATTATTTTGCTGCAACGTATTCATCATATCCTCTGTTGAAAATGTTTTTTCAACACCCAGTGTATCATCTTCTGTTACGGCACCTGCCCTAGATGTGCCGCCATAAATCACAATAATTTTATTTCCTATCAGTCCGTCGGAGCTGATCTTAACTTTAGCGTCTTTACGAATGTATTGCTGCGCTTCCTGATCAATATTCATAATTACTTTTACTTGCGACGTACCATAAAAATCAACCTTTTTAACGGTTCCTATTTTTACTCCGGAAAACCAGATATTACTTCCTTTTTGTAACCCGTTCACATCATCAAATAAAGTGGTGACACGCATTTTTTTGGAAAAGGTTTGATGAATATTTCCTATGACTAAAATTCCGGCAATTAAAAATATTAATCCCAGTATGACGAAAGCGCCTACTATTACCGCGCGTTTATTTGGTGATGTTGTATCCATATTTATTGTATAAAATTGTAATTATAAAAACTTTGTACCCGTGCGTCGTCTACATTAAAAACTTCATCAAACGATCCTACTTTTAAAAAGGTTCCGTCGAGTAACATGGCAACCTTGTTGCCTGTAGCCTTTGCGCAGGTAAGGTCGTGCGTAATAATAATAGAACTTGTATTATATTGTTTTTGAACGTCGTTTATCAGTTCATTAATTTCGATAGAAGTGATAGGATCTAAACCTGAAGTAGGTTCATCATATAACATGATCTCCGGTTTTAAAATGAGCGTACGTGCAATACCAATACGTTTGCGTTGCCCGCCCGATAAGTCGGAAGGCAATTGGTTGATTTTATCTTTTAATCCTACAGCTTCTAAAACCTCTTCAACCCTTTCATCAATTTCCTTTTTGCTAAGGTGTTTAAAATTCATGGTTAAGGGAAACTCCAAGTTTTGTCGTACGTTCATACTATCATATAAAGCGCTGTTTTGAAACGAAAAACCTATCTTTAAACGTAAAGCATCCAATTCTTTTCCTTTCAATAATTCAACTTCCTGCCCCAGTACGTTTACCTTTCCTTTATCAGGAGTTAATAAACCTACTAATATTTTAATAAGCACTGATTTACCGGTGCCTGAACGACCCAATACTACTACGTTTTCTCCTTTAAATACATCGAGGTCAATTCCGCGAAGTACATTTAAACTGCCAAACGATTTATATAATCCCCTGATAGAAATAACAAGTTCGCCTGACGTAGCTATATGTTCCTTGTGATGTTCCATAATTAAAAATAACGGATCCAGTTACTGACCTGCACGATTACTACTTCTTCAATAAATACTAAAAACATAGATAGCACTACTGCTTGGTTTGCCGCTTTACCAACACCTTGTGTGCCTTGTGAAGCATTGTAGCCTTTATAACAGCCCACCATACCAATTGTAAAACCAAAGAAAATAGATTTTGTAACCGAAGTAAATACATCTAAAAAAGTAATGCTTTCAAAGCCGTGTTCAAAAAAACTGATAAAGCTTACGGATTCATGGCCGTGTACATTAACATATGAGCCTAATAAAGCTACAAAACTACAGTATAAAGCAAGTACGGGAACCGTTATGGTAGTTGCCAGGACGCGTGTTACAACTAAATACTTAAATGGATTAATAGCCGATACTTCCATAGCATCAATTTGCTCGGTAACCCTCATAGAGCCTAACTCTGCGCCAATACTTGAGCCGATTTTCCCGGCACATATCAGTGCCGTTACCAGTGATCCCAATGC
>JBBRHI010000044.1:0-10993 GCA_038222995.1 Bacteroidia bacterium
CTTTTTGTCTGACTAGTTTTATCATCTTATACAGGCAACTTCGACATTTTAAACCGTTGGTTTGTAAGGTTAATTTCCTATTCGGAAGAAATGTTATTTAAAAATATTACACTTAGTTTCTTAATTTTTGATCTCATACGCAAAGCTATTATTATTCATTTTTTTTGTTTTAAATAAATAATTCGCTGATCCTTTTACTGTCATTAAGCAACTTTTTTTCTTACAATTATATATTATTAATTTATAATCATCGCCTGCATTTATTATAAGATCAAATTTTACACCTTTTCCACCGGTACATTTAAAATTGTAAGAATAAGCTATTAAAGAATAACTACTAAAGTCAATATTTAGTTTCGGATAGCGTGTATCACTACACAAATACTGTTTTAAGGTTATTGAATCATTAATTACAATAGGTGTGTTTAATTTGTTTTGAGCAAAGCAATACGTTTCGGGATTGTAGGACTCAATAATATTTTCATTAAATTCTAACCCTTTCACGTTTTTGCAATCTCTATGGTGCCCACAAGATAAAATAAGCATGATATAAAACAATGCACAAAAAAAGGTAAATTTTCTTTTCATGATTACGAATTAATTATTATTGGGGAGAATTTGCTTAATCTAATATATCAATAAAATAATGATCTCAAATATTATTAATATATATATATAATGAAAGCTACTATATTAGAATGTTGTTTGCATCATTCCATAAATTATTCCGCTACTTCAACTCTGCTGAGCATGCTATTCGCCGTCATGCTGAACGTGTTTCAGCATCTCTTCTGTTCTCAAAATTTCGAGAGACCCTGAATCGAGTTCAGGGTGACTTCACCATTTTAACCTTCCACCCGGCAAGCTCAAGTGATACCTTATGATGACACGCATTAGCTAATCATATCAAAGCCTATATAAGGCGCTAATATTGGGATTCTAATCCCGGCTTCTGTTTGGTTGTTTTTGTAATAAAGATGTTATAAATAAACCGGGTATGAGATTGCTTCGTGCCTCGCAATGACGAATAACATAAAAAAACGCAGAAGAATTAATCCTCTGCGTTCTTTGTTTTATGTATGCCGTTAAATCCTTCGACTCCGCTCAGGATGACAAGCTTAATCAACAAGCTCAGGATGACACGTACTAGCTAATCATATCAAAGCCAATATAAGGCACTAACACTTTAGGGATCTTAATGCCTGTTTCTGTTTGGTTGTTTTCTAATAAGGAGGCCACAATGCGCGGTAAGGCCAAGGCGCTGCCGTTTAAGCTGTGCGCTAATTGCGGTTTACCGTCTGCGCCTTTAAAGCGGCATTTTAAACGGTTGGTTTGGAAGGTTTCAAAGTTTGATACCGAGCTTACTTCCAGCCAACGGCTTTGGGCAGCACTCCATACTTCTAAATCGTAAGTAAGGGCAGAGCCAAAGCTCATATCGCCGCCACATAATTTTAAGGTACGGTACGGTAACTCTAATTCCTGTAGCAGGTTGCTCACAAATTCGCGCATGATCTCTAAGGTATCGTACGATTTTTCGGGATGTACTATTTGTACGATCTCTACTTTATCGAACTGGTGTAAGCGGTTTAATCCGCGTACGTCTTTCCCGTAACTTCCTGCCTCGCGGCGAAAGCATGGCGTGTAACCGCAGTTTTTAATAGGCAAGTCGCTTTCTTTTACCATTACATCGCGGTACATATTGGTAATAGGCACCTCAGCAGTTGGGATCAAATATAAATCGTCTACCTGGCAATGGTACATTTGTCCTTCCTTATCAGGCAGCTGTCCTGTTCCGTAACCGCTTTCCGCATTCACTAAAATAGGCGGCTGCACTTCGTTATAACCGGCGGCTGTTGCTTTATCTAAAAAGTAATTAATAAGGGCCCGTTGCAAGCGTGCGCCGCGGCCTTTGTAAACCGGGAAACCCGCACCCGTTAGTTTTACCCCCAGTTCAAAATCAATAAGGTCGTACTTTGTAGTAAGCTCCCAATGCGGTTGTGCTTTGGCGTGCAGCTTAGGTATGGTACCGTGCTCGTTTACTACCTCGTTGTCTTCGGGTGTTTTACCGGCAGGTACATTTAAGTTAGGCAGGTTAGGAACCGTTACTAAGAGTTTATGGATGTCCTCTTCAATGTGTTTTAAAGATTCGTCGAACTTTTTTTCGCTTACTTTTAAGTCTGCTGTTTTTGCTTTTAAGGTTTCGGCTTCTTCTTTTTTGCCGGCTTTCATGAGCTCGCCAATTTGTTTGGCAATGCCGTTGGCTTCCGCTTTTACATCGTCGGCCTGGCGCTGTGCCATTTTACGGCTGTTGTCAAGCTCAATTACTGAATTAATAATGGTTTCGGCATCTTTAAAGTTTTTGATGGCCAGTCGTTTTAAAACGTCTTCTTTATTATCGCGGATATAAGATAGTTGGAGCATATGCTATTTAAAAATTACAAATTTAGTATTGGTGGTTTGTCCGTTAAGGGTAATGCTTAAAAAATAAACGCCTTCGGTAAGCGCGTTCACATCAATTTCTTTTACGTATTGGCCCGCCAGCGTTTTGGTATTGTCTACTTTAATAACGGCTTTACCAGATAGGTCGGTAACCGTTATGTTAAGCTGAGCGGCTTCGAGCACATTGTATTTTAAATTAATAACATTGGAGGCCGGGTTGGGGTATACCGAAAATTCGAGCTGCGCTTTTGCTTCCTCTAAGCCCGCAATTATATTTTTGTTAACCGACCACACTATCGAAAACGTATGGAACGCTGCATGGTTCATGTCCCTGCTTAAGTTAGTGGTATCAACCACGGTTAGCGTAAGCATATTATTACCGGCAGGTAAAGCACCCGCGTTTATTAAAACCGAATCGATATTATTCGCCATCACGGTTGAGTTTAAAGTCCAGGTTCTTTTTAAAGTATTAGGGTTTGGCTGTATGAGCTTGCTCTTAAACCATTGCGCACCAACAGCGCCTGTATTACTAGGCGTATACTCATCGATAGGATTGGTAAGGCTATGAATTTTTTCAATAATAGTTTGCGCGCATACCGAGCAATAGGGGCTGCCAAGGTAACGCATTTTACAATTTTGGTGCGGACGAAACCACCCGTTATCCGGTGCGGCTGTGCCATAGGCATAAGCTCCTATACCGTTAGTACCTATCCAAGGGGCCCACTTTATGGTAGTTGTATTTGAGGTGGCCGTCATGTTTGGTTTTTCGGCAGCGTAACTTGGTCCTGCCCAATACTCATCGGCCAGGCCGGCAAAGGAATGCCCCATTTCATGCGCTACAATTTCTTTAGAGTTTGAGTTAACGGATGATACCGCATACGCGCCGCCTGCACCGCCGTATTCGGTTGAGTTGCCTAGTATAACTACCTGGTCGTAATTAGGGAAGTTGGATGCTAATACAGAATAAACGGTGTTTTGATCGTTGCTGTATATTAAACGGTGAATGTTGTAATTATCGAATTGTGTATCGAAATAATTAGTGACATTTATAATAGGGCTTGCCGGTTCGGTTACATCGGTAGCGGTTCCCGCATGCGTTACACCGCTTTGCGGAGACACGCATTTAATGGCATATACGTTAAAGTAATTTTTATACCTGCTAAACGGCGATGTATTTAAAAGATAAGAAGAAACGGTTGTTGCATCGGTAATGTACTGCGGAATTTCGGTGGTCACGTAACCGTCGCCCATAAGCACCAAGTTAATGCGTTTACTGATAGGACCTGATTTACGTAAGGTGTCAACACCGATAACCGATTGACCGAACACACCCGCATAAATAAAAACGAAGAGTAATAGTAAATTAGTTTTCATGTTTAATAAGTATTGGGTTCGACATTTTAAAATTAACGGTTTCAGTAATTTTTATGGTGCGGTATTCTTCAAAGTAAGGAACCCTTAAGGTTACCTGTGCTTTTGGTAAAGATATTAATTTAGATGTTATTTCGCCACTGTCACCATACAAATCAAATTTCTTAAATAAGGGATGGTCTGCATAAGCCACTATCGTTTTATGCGATTCTGTAATTTCTACTTTTATGGAGTTGGGATTGTTTGCTTTAGCATTATCGGGACTGTAATTTAGTTTGGTATCGACCACCGTAACTTTTAACACTTTAAACGCGGTGGTATTTTTTACGGTATCGCGTATGGCTTCAAAGGTATAAAAGGCCGCTTTTTCGGGAAAGGGTTTTTCTTCGTTTATTTTTTTTGCCCTGCAGGAAAACAACATCAGCACTGCCATAACCGTTATGGCGCATCTGTATTTTAAATGTGTGTTACACTGCATTATTAGCCCGGTTATTAAAAACACAAAAAGCCCACCGTTTAGTTTCGGAGGGCTTCACGTGACTGTTTTAGTTCTTGTTATGCCTCTACAGGTACAACCGAAACGTAAGATCTGTCGTCTTGTTTCTTTTTGAACACTACTTTACCGTCGATAAGCGCAAATAGCGTATGGTCTTTCCCCATGCCTACATTTACACCCGCGTTATGTTTTGTACCGCGTTGGCGAACAATAATGTTACCTGAAATACACGCCTGACCACCGAAAATTTTAACGCCTAAACGTTTACTGTGTGATTCCCTGCCGTTGTTTGTGGAACCGGCTCCTTTTTTATGTGCCATTTTACTTAGTTTTTAATGTTTAGTTATAAGCTTTAAGAGATGTGTTTTAATTTAAAACTAAACACTTATTACTTAAACCTTTTATTATTTATTCTTCTGTTTTTTTAGCTGCTTTTTTTGCAGGCGCTTTTTTAGCTGCTGCTTTCTTAGCAGGTGCTTTTTTCTCTACTGCAGGAGTTTCAACTACAGGTGCTGTAATACCGTATTTGCTTGGAGGTAAAAAAGTACGTACAGATTTCTCCGCTTTTAATTCTTCTTTCACCTTTTCGCCTTTTCCTAACACACCTTGTATTAAGATCTGTGTTAAGTGCTGACGGTGGTTATTCCATTTCTGGTAACCTTTACGGCGTTTTTTCTTAAAAATGATCACTTTGTCACCTTTAAGGTGTTCAATGATCGTGGCGGCAACTCTTGCGCCATCTACTGTCGGACTTCCTATAGAAATTGTTCCGCCGTTATCGATTAAGAAAACTTTGTCGAACTCTATGTTAGTGCCTTCGTTAGCATCTAGGCGGTGAACGTAAACTTTATTGCCTCGTTCCACTTTAAATTGTTGCCCTGCTATTTCTACAATTGCATACATGGTGTTAATTTTTAATGTTAATAATTTTAAGGACGGCAAAGATAGGTGTTTTTTTATATCTGCCAAAGATTTGGGGTTGGAATCGAAAAGTTTTTAACATTTTGGGGTTGATTTCAGGAAAACAACTCTTTTTAATCGGATATGTGCGGTTATGAGAAGTCGGATTAAACTCTTTCTTAACAGGGTAATCATTTGGGCATGCCTCCGCAAAGAGGCAGCGGAGTCGTGCTTTCGCTTCAATCTTTTGCAAAGAACAGGCAAAAGGATTTTCGCTGCAATCACTCACGCAAACTGCAATGCATTATACAGCCAAAACTCAAGGTTAAAGCCGCGTGAAGGATAGAACGGAAATCTCCGCATTTTTTATGCGGGAATTGGAGTGATAGCCTGACCCGCCGGCAGGAGGGGCACGCCCAAATGATTATAAACCGGTTGAGCGTTTAGTTTGGATCGTCTTTTCGGATCTTCGGCTTAAAATTAATAAGCTTAATGCCTGTAATAATAATAACAGCTGCCATAATCTGCATGCCGTTCACAGTTTCACCGTCTAACAGCCCCCACACAATGGCCACCACCGGTATTAAATAGGTACAGCTCGAGGCAAATACGGTACCCGACAGTTTAATTAAGGTATTGTACATGACCACCGAAATAGCAGAGCCTACAATGGCCAATATACATATATAAAACAGGGCGTTCATTGCTTTGGGGTTTTGCTGCACATGAATTACCACATCGGTAAAGCCGAATAAATAAATTGCCGCCACAGGCCCTATTAATGTAAACGACCATACCGTTGCCTGCAGCGAATTTAATTCGCCTAAATAGGCTTTAATGCCGTTAATGCTGATGGCGTAGCATACAGTGGCAGCCACAACCAATAAGCAATAGATCATGCTTTTAGTTTGGTCGTGTTCGTTATTGCCGTACACCACCAAAGCCACAGCGCCTAAAAACCCTACAGCTACACCAATAAGTTGGTTTTTGCTGACGGTTAATTTAAACACCACCATGCCTATAAGTATGGTAAATAAAGGAGTTAAGGCATTGAGCATACCGGTTAGGCTGCTGCTTATTTGTGTTTCAGCCTTGGTAAATAAAAACGCGGGAATAAGATTTCCGAAAACACCCATCAGTAAAAGTCCTTTTACATGTTTACGCAGATCGATCTTATAATACTTTATTAAAAACGGCAACATAAAAGCAGAGGCAATGGTTATGCGCAAGCCCGCCACCTCATCGCTGGTAAAGGCGGTAAGCCCTTGCTTCATTAAAATAAAAGAACTGCCCCAAATAAGAGAAAGTACAATTAAGATGGTCCAGGATATAGCTTTGTTATTCATAAATCGGGGAAGTAATTTTTACAGGATCGTTATTTCAGCACCATGGCATCCAGCTTCATTTGTTTGATCATGCTTAATAAACCGTTGGCACGTGTGGGCGATAAATGCTCCGTTAAACCTATTTTATTTATAAAGCCAAGGTCTGCTTTTAAAATAGCTTCGGGCTTTTGGTGCGATAATACTCTTATAATTAATGCCACCATTCCTTTTGTAATAATCGCATCACTGTCTGCCGTATACACAATTTCATTTCCCTGCTTTTCGGTATGCAACCATACCTTGCTCTGGCAGCCCTTTATAAGCCTGTCGTCTGTTTTATAGTCTTCTTTAATTTTTGGCAGGCTTTTGCCGAGGTCTATTAAATGCTCATATTTCCCTTCCCAATCGTCGCCGAATATTTCGAATTCTTCTATAATTTCGTTTTCAATATCCTCTATAGTCATGTTGCAAATTTAGAGTGTTTATCTTTATAAACATGAAAACTATCCGAATTATTACACTTAACGGTAATTAAACCGGGGGTTAATAACTTTGCACAGGAATTATTGTATTTTTGCGTACTATTTAGTTGATTAGACGATTGATTTTATGAAGATTGGATTAGATATAATGGGCGGTGATTTTGCCCCGAACAATTGTTTAGACGGTGCTATTGATGCATTGGCCTCATTACCTGAGGACGTTAGAATAGTGTTGATAGGCGACAGCGAAAAAGCTAAAGCGTATTTAAAGACCAAAAACATTGCGGAAGATACATTTGATTTTGTACATGCCGCCGATGTGATTGAAATGGGTGAACACCCCACAAAAGCATTGGCGCAAAAACCAAACAGCAGCATTGCCGTAGGTTATAAATTATTAAAGGAAAACGAAATTCAATCGTTTGCAAGTGCCGGCAACACAGGCGCTATGCTGGTAGGCGCCATGTTCAGCGTAAAAGCCATATCGGGCGTGATTCGCCCGTGTATTACCTCTATACTTCCAAAAATAAACGGCGGCTTCGGCATTATTTTAGATGTGGGCACCAATGCCGATTGCAAGCCCGATGTATTATACCAGTTTGCCATACTGGGTTCTGTATTTGCCAAAGAAGTGTATAAAATTGAAAATCCTAAAATAGGTTTACTGAACATTGGTGAAGAGCCTGAAAAGGGAAACCTTGTAGCGCAAGCTGCACACGCTTTAATGAAAGATTCGAAAGACTTTAACTTTGTTGGTAATGTAGAAGGGCTGGAAGTATTTGAAGATAAGGCAGACGTAATTGTATGCGACGGTTTTACGGGCAATGTATTACTTAAAACGGCTGAAGCATTTTACTCGTTAAGTAAAATGCGCAACATCAGCGACGAATATTTTAATAAGTTCAATTACGAGCTTTACGGCGGCACGCCTATTTTAGGGGTTAACTCAAACGTACTTATTGCTCACGGCAAATCAAGCGCCCTGGCCTTTAAAAACATGATGGTATTAAGTAAAGATGTAGTAGAGGCAAACTTAAACGAAAAAATTAAAACCGTATTTCAATAATGATAAGAGCTGCTATTACTGCTGTTGGCGGATATGTTCCTGACTTTGTAATGACCAATGAAGAGTTGGCTAAATTTGTAGATACGAACGATGAGTGGATCACCTCACGCACCGGGATAAAAGAAAGACGCATCTTAAAAGAACCGGGGAAAGCAACCTCAGACATGATGGTGTTTGCCGTGGAAGAACTTTTAAGAAAACGCGGCATTACGGCTTTAGACATTGATCTTTTAATTGTAGGCACTATTACAGGCGATCTTATTTTCCCCAGCACGGCAAATATTATCTGCGATAAAATAGGCGCTAAAAATGCCTGGGGTTTTGACCTTTCTGCGGCTTGTTCAGGCTTTATTTTTAGCTTAGCTACGGGTTCTCAATTTATTGAAACCGGAAAATATAAAAAGGTAGTTGTTATAGGCGTTGATAAAATGAGCGCTATTTTGGATTATGAAGACCGCACGACCTGTGTTATTTTTGGCGACGGCGGCGGTGCCGTGTTACTTGAACCGAGTGAAGACGAAAACGGCATACAGGATTTTATTTTAAAAAGTGATGGCGCAGGCCGAAACTTTTTATACCAGGCCGCAGGCGGATCGTTGATGCCGCCTACACACGAAACGGTTGACAAAAAATTACATTTCGTACACCAGGAAGGCCAAACCGTATTTAAACATGCTGTTGTAAATATGGCAGAAGTAAGCGCGGAAATTATGGCGAAAAATAATTTAACGGCTGATGATATTGCGTGGCTGGTTCCGCACCAGGCAAACAAACGCATTTGTGAGGCCACGGCCAACCGCATGGGTTTAAGCCCCGATAAAATGATGATGAATATTGAACGCTACGGTAATACCACGGCAGGCACTATTCCATTATTATTATGGGATTACGAAAAGCAGCTTAAAAAAGGAGATAACATTATTATTTCAGCCTTCGGCGGCGGTTTTACCTGGGGTTCTATTTGGGTAAAATGGGCTTACGACGGCAGTAAGGTTGGGAAGTAACTTTTCAAATTAAATTTATTACAATGATTAGGGCGCGTTCGGCTGCCGCCGAACCGGGCTTTTGCTTCAATTCCCGCATGAAAAATGCGGGAGATTTCCGCGACAATCCCTCGCGCATTGTAATGTAAGTTTTGAAACTTTAGCTCCGGATTTGAATTTAACCCGCGGGAGGGATTGGAGTGAAAAGCCCACAGCCATGAGAAACGAATGGCGATAACTTGCAACGAAAAGCCCGGTTTGGCTCCCGCCAAACGCGCCCAAACTCTATACCATTAAAACCTGCCACACACTGCCATTTTTTATGCCTTTATCCGGGTAAAAGCGTAATATTGTGTCGCTTTGTCTACTATAGGCTACCGGCACATTTTTAGACAACAAGCAACCGTAAATTTAAACTAACAAAATAATATAATTATGGCAAAAACAAGTGTAAATGTAAAGCCTTTAGCCGATAGAGTATTGGTTGAGGCGGCTCCGGCAGAAACAAAAACAGCAGGCGGATTAATTATTCCCGACACCGCTAAAGAAAAACCGATGAAAGGTAAAGTATTGGCAGTTGGTAACGGCAAACCCGATGAGCCTATGACTGTAAAAGTGGGCGATACTGTATTATACGGTAAATACGCAGGAACTGAAATTCAGGTTGACGGGAAAGACCTGTTAATTATGCGTGAAAGCGATATATACGCTATAATCTAGACTCAAAAGACGGAAGAGAGAGAAAAGAGATGGAAGGGATAAATGTGATAAACAAATCCCGGTTCCCTTAAGTCCCTTATATCTTTCAAGTCCTTAAATAAATATTAAACTTAAAATAAAACACAACATGGCAAAAGACATATCCTTTAACATAGAAGCCCGCGACGCTTTAAAGCGTGGGGTTGATGCATTGGCAAATGCAGTAAAAGTAACTTTAGGTCCTAAAGGACGCAACGTTATTATTGACAAAAAATTCGGTTCACCGCAAATTACAAAAGACGGTGTAACAGTTGCAAAAGAAATTGAATTATCGAACCCGGTGGAAAACATGGGTGCTCAGTTATTAAAAGAAGTTGCTTCTAAAACGGCTGATGCAGCAGGTGACGGAACAACAACGGCTACTGTATTGGCACAAGCTATTGTTACAGGCGGTTTAAAAAACGTAGCAGCAGGCGCAAACCCAATGGATCTGAAACGCGGTATTGATAAAGCGGTTGAAGCAGTGGTTGCTGATCTGAAAAAACAATCACAAAACGTTGGTAACGACAATAAAAAAATTGAACAAGTTGCAACGATCTCTGCAAACAATGACAGCACAATCGGTAAATTAATTGCTGAAGCTATGGCTAAAGTAAAAAAAGAAGGTGTTATTACGGTTGAAGAAGCTAAAGGAACTGATACTACTGTTGAAGTAGTTGAAGGAATGGAATTTGACAGAGGTTATATTTCTCCATACTTTATTACGGATGTAGATAAAATGGAAGCGGTATTGGAAAGCCCGTTAATTTTAATTTATGAAAAGAAAATTTCTTCGATGAAAGAATTGTTACCGGTGCTTGAAAAAGCAGTACAAACAGGTAAACCAATTTTAATTATTGCAGAAGACATTGACGGAGAAGCTTTACAAACCTTAGTTGTAAACCGTTTACGCTCAAACTTAAAAATATGTGCGGTTAAAGCTCCCGGCTTTGGCGACAGAAGAAAAGCAATGTTAGAAGATTTAGCGATCTTAACAGGTGGTATATTTATAGCTGAAGACAGAGGATTTTTATTAGAAAATGCTGATTTAACTTTCTTAGGAAAAGCTGAAAAAGTAACAGTTGATAAAGACAACACAACGATTGTTGGCGGTGCCGGTAAAAAAGCAGACATCACAGCGCGCGTTAACCAAATTAAAGCACAAATTGAATCTACTACATCTGATTACGATA
>JBBRHI010000045.1:0-10984 GCA_038222995.1 Bacteroidia bacterium
AAAGCAGTTGGGCTGAAAAAATGATCATGTGCCAGTTTTAAAAAGCCACCATGCATTTGCATACTGGCATTAATGCGCGGGTTGGTGTTTTCCCTAAAATAACGCTGGTCTTTAAAATAATTATAGTTATATCCCAATCCAATAATATAATTCCCGAAAAGCTTATAAGATATGCCTATCTCCCCTGAAAACACACCCGAAAAAGAATTACGGTATTGCTGACTGGAAATAATTTTAGGAATCCCGAGATTAGCTCTTACGGCAAAACGAGGCAGCTCGTCGTGTTTAACGGAAGGGCTCTCCTGTGCAAAACCTGTAAGAGCATACAAACACAATATACTGCATAAAAGATAGTTCTTCATGATCTTAAAACGAATTTTGTGTTTTATTATTGCTTAAATAATTAAGCGAATTTTTGTTCGAATGCTTTCATCACATCTACCAACACCTGTACACTTTCCAAAGGCAAGGCATTGTACATGGAAGCCCTGTAACCGCCAACATCACGGTGTCCGCGAATACCGTCAATATTTGCACTCTTCCATAGCTTATCAAACTCAGGCTCAAGCTCCGGTTTATTTAATAAAAAGCAGGCATTCATATTACTGCGGTCTTCTTTGGCGGTGGTGCCTATAAACTGAGAGTTTCTGTCAATTTCATTATATAACAAATCCGCTTTTTGCTGATTGATCTTTTCTATCCAAGCAACGCCGCCGTGTTGTTTTAACCAACGCAACGTAAGCATCGTAACATATATAGGAAACACCGGAGGTGTATTATACATGGAACCGCCTTTAATATGGACGTTATAATCCAGCATTGATAACATTTTACGGCCTGTTTTACCAAGTATGTCTTTCTTTACCATGATCATGGTGCTACCTGCAGGGCCCATGTTTTTTTGAGCACCGGCATAGATCAATGAAAAATCTTTAGCGTTCACTTTTCTGCTGAAAATATCAGAGCTCATATCACATACCAAAGGAATATCTGTTTTGGGAAAACTTTTTAGTTGCGTTCCGTAGATAGTATTGTTTGAGGTAATATGTAAATAATCAGCGTCTTTAGGGATTTCGTATCCCTTAGGGATATAATTAAAATTTTTATCTTCTGATGAAGCGATCACTTTTGTGTTACCTACAATTTTAGCTTCTTTAATCGCTTTACTTGCCCAAACGCCTGTGTTTACATAGGCTGCATGACCGCTCTCCGTTAATAAATTATAAGGAACCATGGCAAACTGCATGCTTGCGCCGCCTCCTAAATACAATACTTCATACTCATCACCTACTTCAAATAACTCTTTTACCAATGAGCGTGACTCGTCCATTACGGCTTCATAATTTTTACTGCGGTGCGAAATTTCCAATAACGATAAATTCATGTTATCGAAATTGATGCATGCATCAGCAGATTGTTTTAAAACGTCTGAAGGTAAAATACCGGGGCCTGCGCTAAAATTGTGAACTTTTGACATAGAAGGTTTTGTTAATTTTGATGTGCTAATTTAGTAATTATTATGCGTTTGTTTAACCGATTTATTGGAAAATAATGTAAACAAAAAATCCATGGCGCATGCAATAGATTTTTAATATTAAACTAGTTTACAACCACCCGCCCATAGCGGTTTTTACGGTTTTCTTTCTTCCCCTGCAATCTTTATGTGTTTTACAGGAAACGTTAAACCCAATGATCAGTAAAGCGGTAATGCTTAGTAGGATGCTTTTACGAAAACTCATAATGTATAATGATCTATTTACAATAAAATACAGATTTTTTGAAAAACTGCGTATACCAAAATTACAATAAAATTAAAACAATAACCTGCACTCCTAATTAGTGCCGTTTGTAAATATAAAGCTTAATGTTTTTTTGATCATAGTCTTCTATTTGGTCGGGGGTTTTCATATTATTACCGCGTGCACTGATAAAATACCTTCCTGACCCGGCAGGTTTTCCCTCAATTTTAAACCGGCCTTCCGCATCAGTAACAGCGCTTCCAAAACCAAAAGTTGCGCAAAAATTACGGCCATCCTGAGGTTCACAAGCACTTATGGATATACTTTCTCCTACTGCCGGATTTCCGTTGATGCTGTCGTAAATATGGCCTTCAAATAGTTCTTTACCGAGCTTTTTTTGCTTAGAGCAAAAGCTGAGCGATACCAAAAATAAATATAAAATGACTGTTAACCTCAAATCCTGTTTTTTATTTTAAATATAACCAATGGCATCACTATTTAATTAGGCAGTGACCAAAGTTCCTACTTTTGCGCCCATTAATAAATTCTGCAGGTTGCCGTGTTTATTCATATCAAATACAATAATGGGTAAGTTATTTTCTTTACATAAGGTGAAAGCCGTTAGGTCCATTATTTCCAGGCCTTTTGCGTAAGCTTCATCAAAACTGATGGTGTTATACTTTACTGCCGTTGGTTCTTTTTCAGGATCGGCTGTATAAATGCCGTCCACACGGGTTCCTTTTAAAATAACATCTGCCTCAATTTCAATAGCCCTTAAGGCTGCCGCCGAATCAGTAGTAAAATAAGGGTTTCCGGAGCCTGCTCCAAAAATAACCACGCGTCCTTTTTCTAAATGACGAACTGCTTTTCTTCTGATATAAGGTTCACAGATCTGTTCCATTTTAATGGCACTTTGTAACCTCGTTTCTACTCCTAAACCTTCTAAGGCCGATTGCACTGCCATAGAGTTTATAACTGTAGCAAGCATCCCCATGTAATCACCATGCACACGGTCCATACCGCCTTCTTCTGCCTGGATACCTCTAAATATGTTACCGCCGCCAATCACGATCGCTACCTGGCAGCCGGCATCTGCAGCCGATTTAATTTCTTTGGCATATTCCATGAGGCGTTCTTGGTCAATCCCAAATCCTTTTTTGCCCATTAAGGCCTCGCCCGATAATTTTAAAAGTATACGTTTATATTTCATAGTTTGTAGAGTTCCTGCAGATATCGTACATCATGCAGATTTAAATTAGTTTGATGCTGTTAAAATATAAAGCACTGTATTTTATAATAGTGAATCAAAAAAAAAGAACAAAAAAAATCCCGATTAACTAATCGGGATTTAAAAAAATTAAGATAATGAATAGCGTTTGAATGCTGTAGCTGTAAGGCCTTTATCAATACTTTGTAAGTACTGCAGCACATTCATTTTATTGTCTTTAATATATTCCTGGTTCAATAAAGTAGATTCTTTATAGAACTTAGCAATTTTACCCTGAGCAATTTTCTCAACCATATCTTCCGGTTTGCCTTCAGCACGAATCACTTCACGGGCAATCTCTAATTCTCTTTCCAACATTTCAGGCGTTACACCCTCTTTATCTAAAGCTACGGGAGCCATTGCAGCTGCCTGCATAGCAACGTTACGTGCTGCTTCATCAGCAATATCTTTATTAAAACCAACGATTACAGATACACGGTTACCCGGGTGAATGTAAGCAGCCACTTTTTCAGCCGTAATTACTTCATAATATCCTACCTCAATTTTCTCTCCGATTTTCCCAACCTGCTCCATAAATTTATCACCAACAGTAATATCGTTGTTGTATGATAACGTTAAGATCTCTTCTTTGGTTTTTGCATGTTTCGCTAAAGCGATATCAGCAATAGAATTTGCGAAAGCAATAAAGTCTGCATTAATTGCAACGAAATCTGTTTCACAAGTAATCCAAATTAAAATTCCTGTTTTGTGATCAGTGGTTGTTTTTGCTAAAACAACACCTTCTTTGGTTTCTCTGTCTCCACGGTTAGCAGCTACTTTAGCGCCCTTTTTACGAAGATAATCTACGGCTTTTTCAAAATCGCCTTCGTTTTCTTCTAATGCTTTTTTACAATCCATCATACCGGCTCCGGTTTGTTGGCGTAATTTGTTTACTTCTTGTGCTGTAATTGCCATTGTATTATATTTTTATGTTTTTATTAATGTGCAGTTTAAAAAAAACGGCCTTCCCATTAAGGAACGGCCGTTAAAATTAGAGTAGTGAAAAATTATTTTTTCGCTGTTGTTCTTTTACGGGCCGCCGGTTTATTACGTGCTTCTTCTTCTACTTTCGCACCTTTTACAACAATACCTTCTGCTAATTCTTCTGCTTCTTCTTTAGAATTTTTTCCTTCTTTTTCATCAGCAGCTACTGCTTCTTTATCCATTTTGCGTTCGCCTAAACCTTCGTTAATGGCTTTACACATTAATTCAACAATGTACGCTACAGAAGATGAAGCATCATCATTTGCAGGAATTGCATAATCCACAAAATTAGGATTAGAGTTTGTATCAACGATAGCAAATGTAGGAATGTTTAAACGTTTCGCTTCTGCTACGGCAATGTGCTCTTTAGTAATATCTACTATAAACAATGCTGAAGGCAAACGGGTTAAATCAGCTACAGAACCTAAGTTAGTTTCTAATTTAGCGCGCTCACGCGAAATTTGTAATTTTTCTTTTTTAGAAATGTTATCAAATGTTCCGTCAGTTGCCATTTTATCAATTTGCGACATCTTACGAACTGCTTTACGGATAGTTGCAAAGTTTGTAAGCATCCCACCGGGCCAACGTTCAGTCACGTAAGGCATGTTAATTGCTTTTACTTTTTCTGCTACAATATCTTTAGCTTGTTTTTTAGTAGCTACAAATAATATTTTTTTACCTGAACGGGCAATTTGCTTTAACGCTGTTGCTGCTTCATCAATTTTAGCAACTGTTTTGTTAAGGTCAATAATATGAATGCCGTTTTTTTCGGCATAAATATAAGGAGCCATTGCAGGATTCCATTTTCTTTTTAAGTGACCAAAATGAGCACCTGATTCTAATAATTCGTTGAATGTATTTGACATGTTTATATAATCTAAAATAAATATTAACGTTTGCTGAATTGGAAACGGGCACGGGCTTTTTTCTGACCGAATTTTTTACGTTCAACCATACGCGGATCACGTGTTACCAATCCTTCAGCACGTAAGTCTTTTTTCAATTCAGGATTGATCTCAACCAATGCTTTAGCAATTGCTAAACGTACTGCCTGAGCTTGTCCTGTAGTTCCACCGCCGTTTACAATAACCTTTACATCATATAACCCAACAGATTTAGCGTTGTTTAATGATTGCAAAACATAATACTGTAAAGTTGGTGTTTTGAAATACTCTTTGTAATCTCTTTTGTTGATAGTGATGATGCCTGTACCTGAAGATACATAAGCACGAGCTACCGAACACTTTCTGCGACCTGATGTGTTTATAATTTCCATATACTTATGCAATAATTGTTGTTAAATCTACTTTTTTTGGTTGTTGTGCTGCATGGTCATGCTCAGGGCCTGCAAATACAAATAAATTTGTATTGATTGCTCTTCCTAAACGGCCTTTTGGCAACATCCCGTGAACAGCATGGATAATAACCTCAGTAGGTTTTTTAGCCAACAGTTCTTTTGGAGTTGCAAAACGCTGTCCACCCGGGTGACCCGTGTAACGAACGTATTCTTTATCGTCCAGCTTAGCGCCCGTAAAACGAACTTTTTCAGCGTTGATAACAACGATGTTAGCTCCACAATCGCTGTGAGGCGTAAAGTTTGTTTTATGTTTACCGCGTATTAAATACGCTAATTTAGAGGCTAAACGGCCTACTACTTCATTTTCTGCGTCAACCAATAACCACTCTTTTTCGGCGGTAGCTTTGCTGACAAATTTTGTTTTATAACTTAATGCGTCCACGACTTAATTTTTAATGTTTAATCTAATTTGGGCGGCAAATATATGGATTCTTTTAGAACCCGCAAACATAATTGAGCACAAATCTCAATTATTTTTTACTTTTGCACTATTAACGCAAAAAGGAATTTATTCAAAGATACTAAAATGTCCGGCAGATACAGCAGGTTAATGCGGATTTATTAACAGAGGGATGAATGAAAAACAAAAACAACAAAATGTCCCGCAGATGAACGCAGATTTTTTTAAATCCGTGAGATCAGCGAAATCAGCGGGACATCTTTACACAGCAGTATGGAACACTTCATCTTAATGTCAGAAATACGTAGCCCCCGCAAAACGGGCAGCGACATAATACAAAAAGATTTGAAGAATGTAACGTCTATCATAAACAAACTGCATAAAAAAGATATCATTACCCCGTTAAACATGGTTATGTCCGATGAATTTCAGGGCATTACCAATAACCTGCAGGGCAGTATTGAAATAATATTTGATATTGAAGAATGTATTATTGAAAACAACTTAGATTTCAAATTAAAGCATGTGCTGTATCATGATACGATAGAAACCGTGCAAAGTAAACACGTGGCCTATGAACGCTTAGGTTTCGGGCTTATTGACGCACGCGATAAATTGAAGCAGATTAAAAAAACAGACAGTCGGTTTTTAATCGTAACCAATAACGAAAAACAAAGCCTTACCCTCAATAACCTTTTTTTTATTTATGAAGATTACCTCGATTCATGGAAAAAAAACGATTATGAATTTGTGAGTGCTTTTATGAATAATAAAGATTATAAAGAAGTAGCCGAACACTTTAACCTCAACATATCGAGCGGCTGGCGCAGAGAAAAAAGTTTAAAAATGAAACAATATTATACGCTTAAAGAAATGATATTGAGTGCTATTGAATAATGCGATTAATAACCAATAACAATTTTATAAAATAGTATATTTGAAACAACTTCTTTAACGTTTACATCGTAAATTATCGTAATGTTCTTAAACGTACTCAACAAACTATTTAAAATTCTCTTTTGGTCATTATGCCTTTGGCTTTTTGTACGGGTGTTTTTGTTCCGCGTATGCCTGGTACCAACCGATTCTATGAATAATACCTTAATGGAAGGCGACCATGTGTTGGTTAATAAATTAGCCTATGGCGCACGTTTGCCCATTTCACCGCTCTCCATCCATTTAGGGAACGAAAAATATTACTTGGATGCCGTTCAACTGCCTTATTTGCGTTTACCTGGTTATAGTGCAGTAAAACGAAATGATATTGTCGTATTTAATTTACCGGTCGATCATTTATTCCCGGTAGATGAACGCAAAGAATATATTAAACGCTGTATCGGTTTACCGGGAGAAATAATAGCGATTAAAGAAGGCGATATTTTTATTAACGGAAATGCTGTACCTGAACTTCCCAATCAATTAAATTGGTATGCCCTTAAATCTAAAAACACATATACAGCTGCTAAAGATATTTTTATAACAAGCACTGAAGCCCTTGCTGTTGCAAAGAATGACAGTGTAACAGGCCTCCAAAAGAAACACCTCCCCATACAAAATTACGTTCCTTCCTACTTTCCTAATGCACCGCAAATAAAATGGAATCCCGATAATTTCGGCCCCTTGTTTATTCCAAAAAAAGAATCAAAAATAGCCCTGACAAACACTACTCTTTTAATTTACCGACATATTATTGAAACGTTTGAGCATAACGTCATTTCTTTCAAAAACGATTCTATTTTATTGAATGGAAAATACCAAGCGTATTATACGTTTAAAATGGATTATTATATCATGTTGGGAGATAACCGATACAACTCCATCGATTCCCGCTTTTGGGGGTTTGTTCCGGAAGATCATTTAATAGGCAAAGCTGAGTTCACGGATTTTTAGTCGTTGAAAAAGCCTTTTAAACGGATGAAAAGTGTTAAAAATCCGATCTCCATACCTAAGACACTGTAAGTCATTGTTTTAAAGTTTAATATAAACCTAAGTTTACAAATCTCAAAGTTGCCCTATCTCGTAAGTTATACATTGGGCAACAGCAGACTGACGAAACAAATTAATCCAAAAACAAAAAGAGATGAGAAAAACTACTAAAAAGATCCTGGCCTTAACAGGGGTGCTCGCCACGGCGGTAACCATTGGGGTTTGGGATTCGCACACATCCCTTGTGGAGGCGTCGAGCCACAGGGAAGCGCCGTTGATCGCAAATGATCCACTGGCCGACAACACCGACCTTTACGCGTTTCGTAGTCCCGACGACACAACAACCGTAACCATTATTGCTAACTATGTGCCTCTTCAGCTTCCTCAGGGTGGGCCGAATTATGCATCGTTCGGTGAAAATATCCGTTACGAAATTCACGTTAAAAATAATACGGCAACAACCGGTGATGATATCACTTACCGTTTTACGTTTACAAAAACAAACCAGGATCCTACTACTTTTTTCAACATTCGTTTAGGAAGTCAAAATCTTAAAACGACTTACTTAGCTGAAAAAAGTATTGGCGGCGGTTCATTCGTTACCATTGTTCCTGCAGGTATCGTGCCTCCTCCAAACATCGGGCCCCGCTCAATCAGCAATGCAACGGTTGGTTTAGGAGCAGCCAGTTATGATGCTTTAATGACGAGTGCTATCATGAATGCATCAGGTACAGGCGGTGAAAAAATTTACTGCGGTCCTTCAGATGATGCTTTCTTTACTGACCTTGGCGGAATTTTTGATCTAGGTCAAACCCGTTCATCAACAGGTCCTCGTAATGGTTTAGCTACTAAAAATGTACACTCTATTGCAATCAAAATTCCTATTGTTACTCTACAAAAAACAGGTCAGCCGGTAACAGCCGCTGTTGGTATTTTAGATGCTAACTTCGTTATCGGTGTATGAGCTTCTGCAAGCAGACCTGCCACACGTACATTAAGTACTTCGGGAACTGCTCCAACAGAAAGCGGTTCATGGGTACAAGTATCCCGTATCGGTATGCCTTTAACTAATGAGGCAGTTATGCCTATCGGCATGAAAGACAAATGGAACTCTTTAACGCCATATACAGAAGATCCTACAATGGAAGATTATTTCTGTAATCCTGAATTAGGTTTATATATGGATAACTCTCAATTTGGCGGTGCAGTGCCGGGTTTAGCGCCTTTACGCATCCAGTCAAGCTCTTTACAGGCCTATGATTTCCGTAACACAAAGGCAGGTTTATCAGGTTTAGCCGGGAACTCTGCGCTTAACGGAACAGCCTTATCAAATGCAAACTTCGGTGCTTATTTACTAAGATCAGGGAAACCTCGTTCTGTAGATTTGTTGCCTATCTTCCATACAGGTGTTCCTAACTTACCTCCATACCAATTGGCTACGGGTAAATCAGGTAACCCTTTAGCGGCAGGTAAACCATTTATTAATAATTTCTTGCCAACGTTTGGCGACATGTTACGTTTAAACATGGCTGTACCGGTTACTCCAAGAAACTCTCCGGATTTCAGCTCCATGGGATTGATCCATGCAGCAGTATTAGGTTTAACGGATGCCCGTTTCAATGCTTCTCCGGCTATACAAAACATTCCTAACATGGACGGTTTCCCTAACGGACGCCGTTTAGAGGATGATGTTACCCGTATTGAATTACAAGCGGTTGGCGGTGCAGTATTAGCTGCTATCGGTTTATGGTATGATGATTATACTGTAGGCGGTGCTAACCCTGTAACTCCAATGTTAGGTAACGTATTAGGTTACACAACCGGTGTTGAAAAAAATGATACAACGTTTAAATCCGCTTTCCCTTACGTACAAGCTCCTTGGAGTGGTTACGCTAACCACAGCGGTCAATAATCAAGAAACTATTTATAACATTTAATATAAAAATCATGAACAAAAAAAATATAGGAAAAATCCTTACTTTAACGGGTGTACTTGCCACGGCAGTAACTGTTGGAGTATGGGATTCGCAAAAATCCACTGTGGAGGCGTCGAGCCACAGGGAAGCGCCGTTGATCGCTAACGATCCATTGGCTGATAATACAGACTTGTATGCCTTCCGTAGCCCGGACGACACGAACTATGTAACCATTATCGCTAACTACGTACCTCTTCAGTTACCGCAGGGTGGACCAAACTTCGCATCTTTCGGAGAGAATATCCGTTACGAAATTCACGTAAAAAATAACACATCCACAACCGGTGATGATATTTCTTACCGTTTTACGTTTACAAAAACAAACCAGGACCCGACTACTTTTTTCAACATCCGTTTAGGACAACAAAATCTTAAAACGACTTATACTGTTGAAAAAACAATTCAAATTGCAGGTACGCCGGTAACTACAACTATTATCACTAATGGAGTTGTTCCTCCTCCAAACATCGGGCCCCGCTCTATCAGCAACGCAACGGTTGGTATAGGCGCTGCAAGTTATGATGCCTTAATTGCATCAGCTACTAAAACGGCAATAGGTACGGGCGGTGAAATCATTTATGCAGGCCCGGCCGACGATCCATTTTTTGTTGACTTAGGCGGTATTTTTGACTTAGGACAAACAAGAAACGGCGGTACAGGCGTTAATAAGCCTGAAGACGGCGTGGCTTGTAAAAACATCCACTCTATTGCTTTAAAAATTCCTATTGCTACGTTATCAAAAAACGGAACGTCTGTTTCTTCGGCTACAAACATTTTAGATGCTAACTTTATCATCGGTGTTTGGGCTTCTGCAAGCAGGCAACAGATCCGTACGTTAAATACCAACGGTACAACCTCTTACTCGGGTTCATGGGTACAAGTATCCCGTATCGGTATGCCTTTAACTAACGAAGCGGTTATTCCAATCGGTATGAAAGATAGATGGAACTCTTTAACGCCATATACGGAAGATGTAGCGATGGAAGATTATTTCTGTAATCCTGAATTAGGATTATATATGGATAACTCTGCGTTTGGCGGTGCCGTACCGGGCTTAGCTCCTTTACGTATCCAAGCAAACTCGCTTCAATCATTCGACTTCCGTAACACACAGGGTGGTTTATACGCTTTAGCTTCTAATACAGTTGCTACTGCCGGTACTGCATTAGCTCCAAGCGCTTTCGGCGGTTATTTATTAAGAGCAGGCAAGCCCCGTTCTGTAGATTTATTACCTATTTTCCATACAGGTGTTCCTAATTTACGTCCGTACCAATTGGCTACAGGTAAAGCAGGTGATCCGTTAGCGGCAGGTAAACCGTTTATCAATAACTTTAT
>JBBRHI010000046.1:0-10839 GCA_038222995.1 Bacteroidia bacterium
ATCTTCAACAATTATTCTTTCAACAGCTATATAAGGCGCAATTACTAATGATACGATACTCATTAATTTAATTAAGATATTCATGGAAGGTCCTGAGGTATCTTTGAACGGATCTCCAACTGTATCGCCTGTTACAGAAGCTTTATGCGGCTCTGATTTTTTGTAAAACATTTCACCGTTGATCAATACGCCTTTTTCAAACGATTTTTTAGCGTTATCCCATGCACCACCCGCGTTACTTTGGAAGATACCCATTAACACACCCGATACAGTTACACCTGCCAGTAAACCGCCTAATACTTCAGGCCCGAAAACAAATCCTACAAGTATAGGAGTTACTAAAGCGATAGCGCCCGGCAACATCATTTCACGAATAGAAGCTTTGGTAGAAATAGCCACACATTTTTCATATTCCGGTTTTGCTTTGTATTCCATAATTCCGGGAATTTCGCGAAACTGGCGACGCACTTCCTGTACCATATCCATAGCGGCTTTACCAACTGCCTGGATACATAATGCAGAGAAAATGAAAGGAATCATACCACCTACAAATAAACCTGCCAATACGGGTGCTTTGTAAATATCGATAGCGCTGATGCCTGCAATACCTACAAACGCTGCAAATAACGCTAATGATGTTAATGCCGCAGAGGCAATGGCAAATCCTTTTCCTGTTGCTGCTGTTGTGTTACCTACTGCATCTAAATTATCGGTACGTTCACGCACTTCAGGAGGCAACTGGCTCATCTCCGCAATACCGCCCGCGTTATCGGCAATCGGCCCGAAAGCATCAATCGCCAATTGCATCGCCGTTGTTGCCATCATACCCGCTGCTGCAATAGCCACACCGTATAAACCTGCAAAATAATAAGAACCCATAATACCGGCGGCTAATGTTAAGATAGGGATAACGGTTGATTTCATACCTACTGCTAAACCACCGATAATGTTTGTAGCATGGCCTGTAGAAGATTGTTGAATGATGGACAATACGGGAGCTTTACCCATTGCCGTGTAATACTCAGTAACAATACTCATAATAGCGCCAACCACTGTACCAACTACAATAGCTAAGAACACGTTTAATTTAGAAAATTCATACCCGCGTAAGTTTAAGGTATCAGGCAACATCCAGTTTACAATGAAGTATGAAGCGATAACGGTAAGGATCATAGATGACCAGTTACCTAAGTTTAATGCATTTTGTACGTTTGATTTGTCATCTTTAATGGTAACAAAAAAAGTACCTACGATAGAGAATAAAATACCTAAACCGCAAATTACCATTGGTAATAAAATAGGAGACATACCGCCGAAGTTATCTTTTACAATAATTTCCTGGCCTAATACCATGGTTGCTAAAATAGTTGCTACGTATGATCCGAATAAATCGGCACCCATACCGGCCACGTCACCTACGTTATCACCTACGTTATCGGCAATAGTTGCAGGGTTACGAACATCGTCTTCAGGAATTCCCGCTTCCACTTTACCGACTAAATCAGCGCCAACATCTGCCGCTTTAGTGTAGATACCTCCTCCAACACGTGCAAATAAAGCAATAGACTCCGCTCCTAATGAAAAGCCGGTTAATACTTCAATAGCTGTTTTCATATACTCTGCATTAACGCCATCGTTAAACATACTTAAGAAAACAATGAATAAACCGCCCAAGCCTAATATTGCTAAACCTGCAACACCTAAACCCATAACAGTACCGCCCGTAAAGGAAACTTTTAATGCTTGTTTTAAACTTGTACGAGCGGCTTGTGTAGTACGCACGTTTGCTTTAGTAGCCACGCGCATACCAATATACCCTGCCGTTGCAGAAAATACCGCTCCTATTATAAAGGCAATAGCAATTACCCAGCTTGAGTGAATTTCTTTACCGTGAATTTCATGTATAGTGCCCGAGTAAGCTAATAAAGCCGCTGCAAAAACTACAAATATGCTTAGCACTTTCCATTCTGCTTTTAAAAATGCCATGGCGCCGTCGGCTATATAACCCGCCAATTCCTGCATATTTTTATCACCGGCATCCTGCTTACTTACCCAAGCCGATTTTATTGCCATTACTATTAAACCAACTATACCTAAAACAGGTACTAAATAAATCACTAAATCATTCATATATTATAACATTAAATAAGGGTTGCAAAAATAAGGATTTATCTGAAATTTAAAAATAATTAGTCGATTGACTATCAGTATTTTAGATTAAACACTAAATTAATTAGGACTGATTAAACGAAAATAACACCATTGATATAATTTTAAGTCAATGTAATAGAAGGGTCATTTAAACTTCTATTTTTAGAAAGCCGGTTAAATTAAAACAGTTTTTCCAAAGCAATTTTAAACCAGCTAGTATAAGTTTCCGGATTTAAAGTAACCTCCTTTTTAATTTCTGAAATAACTTGCCATTTAAATTGCTCTACTTCTTCTTTATTGATATGAGGATCTGTATTGCATTTCCCTATTAAAACATAATCGAGCTCATGTTCCGTTAAGCCGTTATCAAAAGGGGTTTTATAAATAAAGGAAGTTTTAACAGTAAGGTCGCAAGCCATCCCCATTTCTTCGAACAAGCGGCGATGAGCGGCGTCTTTAACGGTTTCATTTGGGCGCGGATGCGAGCAGCAGGTATTTGTCCATAAACCGGCACTATGGTATTTAGTTAAAGCGCGCTGTTGTAATAACAGCTCTTCTTTATCGTTAAAAATAAATACGGAGAAAGCACGGTGCAATTTTCCTTCACGGTGTGCCTGAAGTTTTTCCATAACGCCCACGTCATTATCATTTTCATCTACTAATACTACGTATTCTTGACTCATGAAACAATCTTTAATTCCGGCAACAAATATACGCTTATAAAAGATTTAAGCTGTGGCGAACATAGGAACCGGCAAACAAAGCCATTTTTTGCGAATTGGGGATACGAACCCGTTCTTCAAGGATGCGTTCGGGATGTAACGATTTTATTTTATTAAATAATTTGCGGTAATAGATATATGCAACGTACACGCCAAAGCGTGAATCTTTCGGCAATAATTTAATACCATCCAGCCCTTTATTAAAATCGATTTCAATATCAGCTTCTAAAGCTGCTTTAGTATCTGGGGTTAATGCCGTTAATTCTACATTAGGGAAATAGACGCGTCCCATACCTAGATAATCAGCATGCAGATCCCGCAGGAAATTTATTTTTTGGAACGCCGATCCCAAAGCCATAGCGTAAGGCGTTAGGTCATTATACATTTTTTGGTCAGCCTTAACAAACACTTTCAAACACATGAGGCCAACCACTTCAGCACTTCCTAAAATATATTCTTTATAAGCAATAGCGTCGTATGCTTTTTTATCAAGATCCATTTCCATGCTTTTTAGAAACGTTTCTATTAATACAGGATCGATCTTATAATCATTCACCACTTTTTGAAAGCCGTTCAATACGGGGTTTAAACTAATACCGCGTTCTATGGCTTTATAGGTATCCCGTTTAAATTCATCCAGTAATTCTTTTTTATCATACTCGTGAAAGGTGTCCACGATCTCGTCTGCAAAGCGAACAAAACCGTAAATACCATAAATAGGATTTCTGAAATGTTCGTGCAGGAAGCGGATACCTAATGAAAAAGAGGTACTGTAACTGTTCGTAACCAATTTACCGGTTTTTACACTTACTTTATCAAATAATTGTTTCATGTAATAGTTATTCAGGGCACGCTAAGATAGTAAAATTATCTTCTTTTATAACAATTTACAATACTCACTACCGGGTATTATTCGGTAAAACCCGAAAAATAGTTTAACACTTGTTCTGCCGCTAACTTACCGGATATAAGGCTTGGAGGAACACCGGGGCCCGGCACGGTAAGCTGACCCGTATAAAATAAATTTTTAACATTTTTATTTCTCAACTTAGGTTTTAAAATAGCTGTTTGCGATAATGTATTTGCTAAACCATAAGCGTTCCCTTTAAATGAATTGTATTCGCTTATAAAATCACCCGTAGCAAAATCGCGTCGGTATATCACATCATTCTTAAATTCAATCCCTGTAAACTTTTCTATTCTTTTAATTACTAAATCAAAGTAATGATCGTTCGTTTGTTGATCGTCTTTTAAGCCCGGCGCTATCGGTATTAAAATAAATAAGTTTTCCTTTCCTTCAGGCGCAACACTTTTGTCGGTTTGAGACGGACAGCTTACATAAAACAAGGGTTTCGAAGGCCATTGAGGCGATGTATATATTTCCTGCGCATGACCATCAAAATCTTCATCAAAAAATAAATTGTGGTGCAGCAACCCGATAAGTTTTTTATTAATGCCTACATAAAACAGTAGGCTTGATGGCGCCAGCTTACGTTTTTCCCAATAGTTAGCGGAATAATTACTGTATATATCATCTAATAAAACCTTATCGGTAAACCGATAATCAGCAGAAGACACCAACGCATCAAAATTCAACACCGGTTTATCGGCGGTTACCTCGGTTGCTTTTTTTCCGCTTACTATTATTTTAGAAACATTAGCCTTCAATTCAAATTTAACACCCAGCTCCAAAGCCAAGCTGTGCATGGCTTCTACAATTTTTACCATGCCGCCTTTAGGATACCAAGTACCTCCAACCATATCCGCATAATTCATTAAACTGTATAAGGCCGGCGTATTTTGGGGCAAAGCACCTAAAAACAAAACAGGAAATTCGAGTAACTGAATTAATTTAGGATCGGTAAATGATTTGCGAATGTGTGAAGAAATAGAAGTGAATACATCCAGTTTAAAGACACCTTTCAAAAATCGTAAGTCTAAAAATTCGGTTAAGGAAATGCCGGGTTTATAAACCAGGTCATGCATTCCTACTTCATATTTATAGGCCGCTTCTTTTAAAAACTGTTTGAGCTTTTCGGCACTGCCTTTTTCTATATTTTCAAATGTAGCATAGAGCTCCTCTATATTACTCGGTATATCTAAAGGCCCGTCCTTATAAAATACGCGATAAGAAGGTGATAACCTTTCCAATTCATAATAATCAGAAACTTTTTTACCGAAGTCTGCAAAAAACTTTTCAAACACATCAGGCATCCAGTACCAGCTTGGGCCCATATCAAATACAAAACCCTTATGTTCAAACTGTCGGGCACGTCCTCCTACTCTATCGTGTTTTTCTAATACAGTAACCTCGCAGCCTTGTTTTGCTAAATAGCAAGCGGCCGATAACCCGGAAAAACCCGACCCTATAATTGTAACTTTTTTTGACATTTACGAACCCTGAAAATGGAAATAATGTTTAAACTTACGGAATATTTTGTTTACACACATCGTGTTCCGCAGATCATAAATGAGAAATAATATTTCGCAGATATTCGCTGATTTATGTATGTTTACCTCGTAAATTTCTATTACTTTTATTCTGCGGAATCTGCGTGATTTGCAGGCAAAAATATGCAACAGGCTCAAAAGCACATTATCATTATAGGATCAGGAGTAGCAGGCCTGGCAGCAGCAGTGCGCTTGTCGGCCGCAGGGCATAAAGTAACCGTATTGGAAGCCAATCATTATGTAGGGGGGAAACTAACCGCACAAACTATCGGCAATTACAGGTTTGATATGGGACCTTCTGTATTTACGCTGCCAAATTTAATAGAAGACCTTACTAAGGTTAGCGGTACGGATAAAAGATTTGAATACCTTACGCTTGATAAGATCTGTAATTATTTTTACGAAGACGGAACACAACTGATTGCCTATACGGATAAGAAAAAATTTGCGGAAGAAGTTGAGCATAAGCTTGGCGAAACTAAACAGGATGTATATGATCAGCTGAAATACAGTGCCACAGCGTATGAACTCACCGCTGAGATATTTATGGAACGTTCGCTTCATAAATTATCCACTTTTCTTAACCTTAAAACAGCCAAAGCAATTCTAAACATCGGTAAATTAAAAATGAATAAAACGATGCACCAATTAAACAGTGCGCGTTTTAAAAACCCAAAAACCGTGCAATTGTTTAACCGTTTTGCTACGTATAACGGTTCAGATCCTTACCAAGCACCGGCTATTATAAATATTATAGCTCACCTTGAACATAATATCGGTGCTTTTGCTCCTAAGCACGGCATGCATGATATTACTAATTATATATATGAATTGAGCCTAAAGCTTGGCGCCACTTATAAATTAAATACAAAGGTTAACCGCATCCATACTCTTAATGATATAGCGGTAGGGGTTATAACAGATTCAGGAGAGATAAAAGCCGATGTGGTTGTGAGTGATGTGGATATAAAACAATTATATACAAAGTTACTTGACAAAAAATATTATCCCGAAAAGATCCTTGAACAAGAGAAATCATTATCGGCGTTGATCTTTTATTGGGGCATTAAAAAAGAATTTAAAGAACTAAGCCTGCATAATATTTTATTCAGCACTAACGGTGAAGCTGAGTTTAAGTGTATGTTTACCGATAGGCAGCCGTACAGTGATCCTACAACTTATATTAACATTACCTCTAAAGTAACGCCCGGTGATGCGCCCACAGGGTGCGAGAATTGGTTTGTAATGGTAAATGTGCCGCATAATGCTTCGGGTGAGCCGATACACTATGTGCAGGAAATGCGCAAACATATTGTTGCAAAAATTAACCGAGTATTAAAAACAGATATTGAAAGTTACATTGAAGTGGAAGATGTGCTTGATCCCCATATAATAGAGCAACGTACAGGGTCATCCGGCGGATCGTTATACGGTAATTCTTCCAATAATAAATACGCCGCTTTTTTAAGGCACGCCAATAACAGCAGCAAAATAAAAAATATGTATTTCTGCGGAGGCAGTGTACACCCAGGCGGTGGCATTCCGCTTGGCTTGTTGAGTGCTAAAATTGTGAGCGAGATGATCGCAGAAAAAGAATAGGATCGTCTACTTATTTGCTATAAGGATTTTCTGTATTTTACTTTTACCCGCGTTAGTAATTTTAATTACATATACTCCATTATCAAGTTGACTTACGTTTAATATTTCTGAAAAATTCAGCTCTTCAGACACATTTTGCAGATGATAAACTTCCTTTCCTAATAAATTATTAATAGAAATAGATGTTTCACCGGATTCATCTTTAATGAAATCAATATAAATAATACCTTGCGACGGATTAGGATAAATTACAAAATCATTGAATGAGCGTACAACGTTTTGCTGTTTGTTAACATTACTTATATTCTTAAATAGGCTACCTTGAGCTGTTTTAAAATATGCTATTGTATCAAACGTGTATATATTGGTTATATTTTCTGTTGTTCCGCTAATTTCATTTATCCATGAAGCCCCTCCATTTAGTGTTTTCTTCAAAAAACCATTATCTCCGCCAATATAGCCTAATGTATCATTTGAAAATTTGATACAATTAATTGTATTAGTTGTTGGGCTTATTAAAACAGACCAGCTAGATCCTCCGTCAGATGTTTTGCAGATACTGCCATTGGTTTTTGTAATATAACCTATAGAGTTTGAAGAAAATGAATATGCTGTAATTCCATTAATAGAATCCGTATTTATCTCAGTCCAGTTAGTGCCATAATTCTGTGTCTTTAATAAGACTGTTTTTGAAGTATTGGAAGCGTATTTGGTTAAAATAAAACCAACACTATCATTAATAAATCTCATTTTTTCATCTATTTCACTATTTGTATCATATCCATATAAATAGGATGTATCTTCAGGAATAGGATTCCCGATAGACATTCTTTTAAATACTAAAGTATCAGGATTAAAATATAATGTTCTTTGAAGTACAAAAAGGTGACGGCTTGTATTAAAACTTGATTTAATACTAGTGCCTCCTATCGACAAATAATCATGAGTTTTAAAACCATTGGCTGAATAAGCTATTCCATAATAACTCACATTCTGATTAAAAGCAATTGTAGAATCGTTATATGATGATACATAAATTAAATTGCAAGTATACCAAGCATCTACATGTTGTGAGTAAATCAGATTTTTTTGCCCAAGATCATTTGACATATACGCATAAGCGTTTTTAGGAGACCCTGGCGAAGGGCCATAATCATTAACAATATAAATAATTTTATTGTTTGCAACCGGTAAAGTAATATAACCTACAACACCTTTAGGGTTTGGAATATTGGTCCATTGAGAAAATAACGTATAGCCAAAAAGGATAAAAGATGCTGTAAGTAATTTGGTAAACAATTTCATAATTAAAGATACAAAAAAGTTTACGAGATATTAATATACTGTCTCTAATGTATAAAAATCACTATAATTGAGTATCCTTTAGCTAAAACTTAAAATAACACAAACTCCTGCGCCAGCTTTACTTTCAACCGTGATCGTACAGTTGATCGCTTTCGCCAGATCCCTGATGAGGTGCAATCCTAAGCCGGTTTTTATTCCTACCACTTCCGTTTCGTCATACAGTGCTTTGAATTGCTCTTCGCTTCCCCCGGGGCCATTGTCAGTAATTGAAAGGTAGGTTTTGTGATGTTCCTGCCGGGCTTTCCATACGATTATCGGATCACCTGTCTTTTCAAGCGCTTTTACGGAATTCCCGGTTAAATTTCTCAGGATCGTTTTTAAATAATCAGGATCACTTATTAAGATACAATGCTCCGGATCTTCAAAACTAATCCGGATCGTTTCGGCGCTCAGAAAATGATTCCGAAGGTCTTCAAATAATTGGGCGACATGAATTGTTTTAAATACCGGTTGAAAGTTTTGCATTTGTCCTTTGCTCCAAAGCAACAGGTCTTCCATAGAGATTAGCAGGTTTTCGGCAGCCGATACTACCTTGGTTTCCATCGCGTGTTTGCTCTGCTCTGTCAGGAGTTCAGGGCTCTCATTTTTGAGGTGCAGAAAATGAATCAGGTTGCTCACAGGACTTCTCAGGTCATGGTTCAAAATAGTGAAGAAGCGTGTTTTGATCCTGTTGGCCTCTTCCAGTTCCGCATTGAGGATATGGAGTTTTTCGTTGGTTTTTTTGCGACTTCGGTTTTGGTAGATCAATAAGATGACAATCACGCTAAATAATAAAATACCGGAAATCAAAAACCATTTTTGTTTTTCTTTTGATTCGATGGATAATTTGTTGAGCTCAATCTCTTTATCTTTTAGTGCTATTGTTCTGCTGTCTTCCAGGTTTTTAATTGTTTCCTTGGATTCATTATTATAAATAGAATCCCGGAAATCAGAGTATAATATATATACCTCTTTAGCCTGTTTATCATCTCCTTTTAAAGAATACAGCTCGGAAAGCAATTTATAATTAAGGCTTAAGTTCAGTAAGTTGTTTACGTGTTTACTTAGCATAATTGCTTCGCGAAGTAAGAACTCTGCCCGGCTTAATAAAGTGTCTTTACCTGCAGGAGTTGTTTTTGCTGCCATTTTAAGGTAAATAGAAGCTTGAGTTGTGATGGCCCCTGAATAATACCTGTTGTTACCTAGTTCTTTTGCTATTCTTTTCATTTCAAGGATATCCGGCAGAGCTTTATCCGGTTCATTATTATCCAGGTGGAGTTTGCCTGTAACCAGGTAGTTTAATAGGATCCCGATTCTATCATTTTGCTCTATGCTTAATTTTAAAGCTTTTGAAAAATACCCAAGGGCCAGTGAATCCTTATACGAATCAGAATACAGGATCCCCATATTTAGCAACACATCCGCCATGCCTGACTTTGCATTGAGCCTGGTGTTTAATTTCAGGGATTTATTAAAATAAAGTAATGCTTTTTCAAAATCATCTGTGTAATAATAGATGCTCCCGATTTTATTTAGTGTTTGAGCAATGTTTACAGAATCTTTGAGCTCTTCGCTGATAGATAATGCTTTAAAGCTGTAATCCAGTGCTTTTGAATAAGAAGCCTTAGATCTGTAAGCCATGCCGAGGTTCCTGTACACAAAGCTGAGTGTTTGCTTATTTGTTGTGAGAGGCAGAGCACGTAATGAATTTTTAAGAACCATGTCGCTTTCACCTGAAACCAAATAGTTTGCACTGATACAGCAGAGTGACCTGGAAATGCCTTCCTTCCATTTACAGCCTATGGATGTTGCCAGGGCTTTTTCGCCGTAGTACAGTCCTTTAGTAGGATCGATCTTTTCATACGCCATCGAAAGATCAAGCAGCGCATTTACATGGGTTGTATCTTCTTTTATAGAAGGCAGCTGTTTAACCAAGGAGTCGATCAGGCTGTTTCCGCTTTTCTGACTATAAATGGCGAATGAGTAAAAACATAATAAAAGCAGTACAAGTTGTTTTTTCACCTTTATTTAATTTACTAAATGAAACAGTTTATAATACAGAGACCAGATTATCTTTATAGCTTCTTCCAATAGGCAACCTGGTAGCATTGATCAGCTCAATCTCGCTGCTTCCTATCTTTTTTGCAAAACCCTTTTGTATCGCGTAGCTCCTGTGTATGCGCACAAAAGAACTGAAATGCGCTTCTTTTAAAAGGGTTCCAATACTTGACAAAACGCAGTGCCTTTTCTGCCTGGTAATAATGAGCGTGTAATCTTTTAAGGCCTCCAGGTAAAGGATATCACAAAGTTTTACCTTCACTTGGTCATGGCCTTCTTTGATGAAGATCGTATCGGTACCCAAGCCGGCTTCATATAGGGCCGCTTTGTGCTTCACTTGCATAAATTCCGCAATGCGGTGTATGGTTTTGGCAAAGCGGTCGTGCTTCAGGGGTTTTACAATAAAATCAAGGGCTTCCAGCTCAAAGCTTTCCACGGCATGTGCGGCATGTGCGGTAATAAAAATACAAACAGGAACATGCTGTACGGTTTTGCGAAATTCCAATCCGTTGCC
>JBBRHI010000047.1:0-10720 GCA_038222995.1 Bacteroidia bacterium
AAAGAGTAAAATGTAATTATACTATATACTTAATCACTATATTTAATCTTACAACAGTTATATATTATAGTGAATACAATTTTTAAAGATCTTATTGTTATAGAAACGGCGGGTGTTTTAGCAGGCCCGTCAGTTGGTTTATTTTTTGCTGAATTAGGAGCAAAGGTTATAAAAATAGAAAACCCTAAAACAGGCGGTGACGTAACACGAAGCTGGAAATTACAATCGGAAAACGCTAACGACGATACGAGTGCTTACTATTGGAGCGTAAACGCAGGAAAAGAAGTTGTATTTTTAAACCTGTTGGAAGAAAAAGGCCTGCACACCTTTTATGAACTGATCAAAACCGCCGACATTATCATCTCCAATTACAAAGCAGGAGATGATATTAAATTAAAAGTAGATTATACTACATTACATGCCATTAACCCTCAGCTTATTTACGGTTCTATCAGCGGGTTCGGAAATAACAGTCCGCGTACTGCCTATGATTTAATTTTGCAGGCAGAAAGCGGCTTTATGTTTATGAACGGTGAAAGGGATTCGCAACCTTTAAAAATGCCGGTAGCGTTAATAGATGTTTTAGCGGGGCATCAGTTAAAAGAGGCCATACTAATTGCTTTACTTCATAAGCAAAAAACCGATAAAGGCTGCCACGTATCTGTTTCCTTATTTGATACCGCGGTAGCTTCCCTGGCAAACCAAGCAACTAACTGGCTTATGGCACATCACTTGCCAACAGCCCAAGGATCGTTGCACCCGAACATTGCACCCTATGGAGAAATATTCGTTACAAAAGATGATCAATCCATAACGTTTGCCATTGGCAGCGATAAGCAATTTAAAAACCTGTGCACAGTTTTAGGGCTTGCTCTTAATCTGCAACCCGAATACCAAACCAATCAAATGAGGGTTAAGAATAGGAACGTTTTATTTAAACTATTAGACGAAAAAATAAAACGCTTTTCTTTTGAAAAAATCTATAATGCGTCCTTAGGGCTTGATATTCCTATCGGTAAAATAAGAAATTTAAAAGAAGTATTTGATCTTCCCGAGGCTAAGCAGATGTTGCATTCCTTTGAGCAACACTATAAAACACTTAACACGGTTAAGTCGGTAAGCTTTAAATTTGAAACGTAATTTAACAAATTCCCGATTGCTTTTATCCCCTAAAATGTAGACAGAATTGATAGTTTTTATAGGGTATTATTTGTAAACTTGTTAAATATTAAAATTTTATGATCCGTAAACTTTTATTCATCCTTTCCATTCAGTTCACATCATTTTATGCCTTTTCACAGGCCAAGGATACTGTTTTATTAATGAACGGAAACCTGGTGGTGGAACATGTTATAGATACTGTAATAGGGGCTGTTACTGTAATGGATCCGTTAAAACCGGGAGAGAAATTGCATTTTGAATACGACCAGATTTATTGTGTAAAATACGGAAGCGGCTTTACGGATTATTATTACAGGCAGGATTCTGCCTTAGGAAATTATTTTACGCGAGAGGAAATGGAGTATTATATATACGGCGAACGCGATGCCCGCAAAGGTTTTAAAGCCAGGGGTTCTTTAATAGGATCGGGGGCAGTAGGATTAGTAAGCGGGGGATTAGGAATATTTTTTGCACCGGTGTTTCCCATCGGTTATATGGGATTAAGCGGCATTACAAAAGTAAGAATAAAGCATAACACCATCAGTAATCCTAATTACATTGAACACGACGGATATATTTTAGGATACGAAAGGGTATCCCGCAGCAAGCGGCGCATTCAATCATTGCTTGGAGGCGCCATTGGTTTAGCGGTAGGTTACGGATTGTATTTTTCGGTACTTAAAAATGCATTACCCTCTACTTTAAAAATAAGGTTTAAATAGTTTTTATAATATCATGCAAAAAAAAATAGTGCTGCTGGGATCCGGTGAATTAGGGAAAGAATTAGTAATAGCCCTTCAACGTTTGGGACAATACGTGATAGCCGTTGATTCTTACGAAGGCGCACCGGCCATGCAAGTGGCCCATGCGTTTGAAGTAATAAATATGTTAGACGGAGATGCGTTAGATGCTGTGATCGCAAAGCATAAACCCGACCTCATTGTCCCGGAAATTGAAGCGATCCGTACCGAACGTTTTTACGATTATGAAAAGCAAGGTATAACCATTGTACCGAGTGCAAAAGCAGCTAATTTTACCATGAACCGTAAAGCCATTCGCGACCTTGCCTCTAAAGAATTAGGTTTAAGAACGGCCCATTATTTATATGCCACCACTTTAGAAGATTTTAAAAAAGCAGTCGCCACTATCGGCATTCCCTGTGTGGTTAAGCCCTTAATGAGCAGCAGCGGTAAAGGACAAAGCATTATTAAAACGGAGCAAGATATTGAAAGCTCCTGGAACTATGCCATGGAAGGATCGCGCGGCGATTATAAAGAAGTGATCATTGAAGAGTTCATTAAGTTTAATTCGGAGATAACCTTACTGACCGTTACACAAAAAAATGGGATCACTTTGTTTTGTCCTCCTATTGGGCATAGGCAGGAACGCGGCGATTACCAAGAAAGTTGGCAGCCATGTGCTATTAGTGCAGCCGATTTAAAAGATGCGCAGGACATGGCCGCCAAAGTTACCAAGGCATTAAGCGGTGCGGGTTTATGGGGCGTTGAATTTTTCTTAACCGACAAAGGCATCTATTTTTCAGAGCTGTCTCCCCGGCCGCATGATACCGGCATGGTAACATTAGCAGGAACACAAAATTTAACTGAGTTTGAATTACACGCGCGTGCCATTACCGGTTTACCGATCCCTGAAATCACCTTAGAACGCAACGGCGCTTCCGCTGTAGTACTTGCTTCTGAAGAAGGAAAAAACCCGACCTATACCGGCATTGAAGACGTACTTAACAATAAATTAACGGATGTAAGGGTTTTTAATAAACCTACTACCCGCCCCTACCGCCGTATGGCCGTAGTGTTAACGTACGATACTCTTTTAAGCAATGTAAACGAGGTAAAACAAAGAGCTATTGACCTGGCTAAACATATAAAAGTGATTTCTCATTAATGAAAGCGTTGTTGGTAATAGTTTTTTTAAGTAGTGCGAATACATTGTTTTCTCAAATGGCTTTGTTTCCCGAACATTTAAAAAAAACAGAGATAGCAAGGCTTCAACGTAATGATTCGCTTGTATATTACCAATGCCATATAGATGAAGCTACGCAAGAGCTCATTACAAGCAGCGGACAAAAATTTACTTCTAAAAAAAGAAAGCTTACCATCACTGAAAAGTTTATTATTTATAAAAGCGATTCGGTATATACCTGCAAATACTTTAATTCTCCCGTAACTAATTATCCCAATAAAAAATTCCCCTACTTAACGTTGAAGGAAGTGGATAACTGGAATTTTGAACTAAAGAAAACAAAAACACTTACATCGCAGGAATTATTATTGCTCGCTGCTATGGAAATTAAAACTCATGTTATTGTTCATTACGAATTAAATATTAATAAAACCTGTCCCAATGAAATTGTGATTTGGAGCAAAAAAGATAAAGATCAGTATATCGTGGAAGGCGATTATTTGTTAAGTAAAATTTTGAATTGTAATAACTAACACAGCAGGAACGTTTGTTCAGGCGATAAACTATAAGCCGTTTATAAAACCGATCATCGCATCGGGTATCAAAATAATATCAGGGTGCAGTTTGTTAACAGCTTGCTGCGGCATAAAAGAGGTTTCGGCAGTTAAAGGATCCTGCACCGCAAATGTCCCTTTCCGGTTTTGAACTTCCCTTAATCCTTCTACGCCGTCGGAGCTGGCACCGGACAATAATATACAGGTGAGGTGTTCTTTATAAACTTCTGCTGCCGATTCAAAAGCTACATCGATACTCGGCCTGCTAAAGTTTACTTTTTCAGAAAAGTCGAGTGACATGCTCCCGTCATTTTCAAACAGGATGTGGTAGTCGGGAGGAGCCAGGTAAATAGTTCCTCCTTGCATCATTTCTTTATCTTCTATTTCTTTTACGGGTATTTGCGTGCGCGTTGCCAACAGGTCGCGCAATGTAGAATCGGGCGTGTTTTTACGATGCACTACAATAATAATACTTAATAACAGATTGTGTTTTAAAGCCGGTAATACTTTAAGCAGTACGGAAAGGCTGCCGGCAGAGCCGCCAATGATAAGCACTTTAAGAGGTTTAGTTATTTTGTTTTCCTCCATATTTTTTCTTTACCTACCTGGCTGTAATTTAATTGCACTGCCGAAAATTTGATCGTTTCTTTTGAACCTAATGCCAGGTAAGATAATTTACCGAGGCTCTTATCAAACAGTGTAAATACTTTATCCTGTAATTGTTTGTCGAAATAAATAAGCACATTACGACACACAATTAAATGGAACTCGTTAAAAGAGCCGTCTGATACGAGGTTGTGCGCCGAAAAAACCATTTGCTTGGTGAGTGATTCGTCAAATTTAACGCCATCGTAATTAGCGCTGTAATAAGAAGAAAAATCCAATCTCCCTCCCGAAGCAATATAATTTTCTGAATAGAGTTTCATATTGGCGATAGGGAAAATTCCCCGGCGTGCTTTTTCCAACACATCGGGGTTAAGATCGGTTGCATAAATAATAGATTTGGAAAGTAAGCCCGCCTCTTTTAACAAAATAGCCATAGAATATACTTCTTCCCCTGTGGAACAACCGGCATGCCAGATGCGTATATAGGGATGCGTACCGAGCATCGGTAAAATATCATTTCGCAAGGCAAGGTAAAACCCGGGATCACGAAACATTTCGGTAACATTAACGGTAATCTCTTCTACAAAACGTTTTAAATAACTTGGGTCATTTTTTACTTTATACCTCAGCTCGGCAAAACTGGGGAATTTATCGAGCGTGTATAAGCGGCTGATCCTTCTTTTTAAAGAAGCTTTTGAATACTCCGTAAAATCATATCCGTACAATTCAAAGACATCATTTATTAAAAGCTCTATGTTTTCATCTTCAATCATTTGTTTAACCGCTCTTCTATCACTGCTATTAATTTATCAACATCAATCGGCTTTGCTATATAATCGTCAGCGCCCGCTTCTAAACATTTTTCCTTATCGCCCACCATAGCTTGCGCTGTAACAGCAATTACGGGTAAATTTGCGATGGCTTCATTCCCTCTTATGATGTCAATGGCTTCATAGCCATCCATATCCGGCATCATCATGTCTAACAATACTATTTTAATGCCGGCATCCTGTTTTAATAATTCAATACCTTCTTTTGCAGACAGCGATGATACACACGCATAGCCTCTGGATTTTAAAGTTGCCGCGAGTGCAAAAATATTCCGGGGATCGTCGTCGATAATTAAAATTTTGTTACTCATCTATGCTTAGTTTTTTTCGTATAACCAAACGCGCAATAGCGATAATAACTGATCAACATCTACCGGCTTGGTAATATAATCAGAAGCGCCCGCATTAATACATTTTTCCCGGTCGCCTGTCATAGCTTTTGCCGTAACGGCAATTACCGGTAATTTTTTCCACGAAGGATTATTACGAATGTGTTTTGCTGTTTCGTAACCGTCCATTTCAGGCATCATCATATCCAGCAATACCACATCAATTTGCGGGTTCGCTTTTAATTTTACCAATGCCTCTTTACCGTCTACTGCGGTAACAATATTCATTTTTAAAGACTCCAATGCTTTTGATAAAGAGAAGATATTTCTGACATCATCGTCTACGATCAATACTGTTTTGTTATTTAAGATCTCGTTGAGCATCGCCATTTTTTTATAATCAGGCCCGCCCTCTGCCGGTTTTTTCTTTTCTTCTACAATGTGTAAAAACAAAGACACTTCATCGAGCATGCGTTGGTATGAATGGGCTGTTTTTACAACGATAGAATCCGCATAGTGTTTAATACGCTGCTCTTCGGCCACAGATAAGCTTTTACCGGTAAAAATAATGATCGGCAAATTTTCGAAGCCCGGGTTTTTCTTCGCTTCTTCCAGCAATTTATAAGCGTTAACATCCGGAATTCCCATATCAAGGATCACACAGTTAATGTCTTCTTGCTTTAAAGCGGAAACGCCTTCATTAATATCACTTCTTACTTCTGAGCTGATATTGAATGTTTCAAGAAAATAAGCCAGCGCTTTCGCATGTTTCGGATTATCCTCCACGATCAATACTTTTTTGGCACCGCCTTGCATCACATGCTCTATCTTTTTAAATACATCCTGCATTTGTTCATGCGCAAAAGGTTTATTAATAAAGTCGACGGCACCTTTTAATAAGCTTTCATTTTTTACTTGGTACGACGACATCATGTGTACAGGAATATGCCTTGTATAATTATCGGCTTTTAATTCGTCCATTACTTCCCAACCGCTCTTAACGGGTAACTGCACATCCAGTAAAATACCCACCGGTAAATACTTGCGCGCGTAAACCAACCCTTCATCTCCACGCACGGCTACCACCGCTTTATACCCTTTTTTATTGGCAAACTGCAATAAGGATTTAGCAAAGTTAGTATCATCTTCAATAATCAGTATTACTTTATCGTCTCTTCCAATAGAGTTCCTATCATCCTTAATACTTGCCGGTATTACAGATGCAATGTATTTAGCATCGTGCTCGCTTTGTTTTTCGGCAAGGATATTTTGTTCATTTTCAACGCCGGTTAATGAGGAAGGCTCGGGCTGAAAGCTTGCAATGTTAGTATGTTTTTTAAGCGGGATCCTTAAAATAAATTCGCTTCCCTCGTTTACCACGCTGCTTAGGTGTATATCACCGCCTAGCAATTTGGTTAATTCGCGACTGATAGATAAACCCAAGCCTGTGCCGCCGAACTTACGTTTGGTGGATCCGTCGGCTTGCTGAAATGCTTCAAATATTAAATGTTGTTTTTCTTTATGAATACCTATACCGGTATCTTTTACAATAAAGCAAAGTAAAGCGCTGTTTAAAGGACACACTTTAATATCAAAACTAACCGAGCCTTGCGATGTAAATTTAAGCGCGTTCGAAATTAAATTTTTAATGATCTGCTCCAGTCTTACTTTATCCGTTTCAATAACCGGGGGCACACCGGGCCCCACGGTAACATTAAACTCAAGGTTTTTATTTTTAGCAACCGGTTTAAATAAAGAATTAATATCTTCTGCAATTTCATTAACCGATACATCTAAATATTCGAGCTCCATTTTACCCGCTTCTATTTTTGAAAGGTCCAGGATCTCATCAATAAGTCCCAGTAAACCGTTACCGCTGCTTTGTATAACTTTAGCGTATTCTACCTGGTCGGCATTTAAATTACTGTCATTATTTTCGGATAATAAACGGCTTAATAATAAAATAGAATTTAAAGGCGTGCGTAATTCATGCGACATATTGGCTAAAAATTCAGACTTATATTTAGTGGATTGCTCCAGCTCATCCGCTTTTTTACGCACTTCGTTATTTCGTTCTTCCAGCAACAAGCTGCGTTCTTCCAGCTCCTCATTTGTTTGTTGCAATTCTTCCTGTTGTACTCTTAATTCCTCTTCCGATGCCTGTAGTTGTTGTGATTGTGCTTCTAATTCACTGTTCAGGTTTTCGAGTTCTGTATGCTGCACCTGGAGCTCTTCCGTTTGTGCCTGTGTTTCTTCTAACAGGTCCTGCAATTTAATATAGCTTAAAGTAGCATTAATACCTATAGCTATCGCTTCCCTATTTTCCTCCAGTAATTCTTTTTCGATCGGCGTGATATCTCTTAAAAAACCCAGTTCCATTACAGCAATAGTTTCATTGTCATACACCAAAGGCACAATCAGCAATGATACCGGCAGCGTATTGCCGATAGACGAACTCAATACAAAATCGGGCGGAAGGTTTGTAATGATCTTTACGTGTTTATCCTTAGCGGCTTGCCCTATTAAACCGTCGCCTAACATAAACTGTTTAGGTGCATTAGCAATAGAATGAGAAGACGTTAAGGTAAAGGTACCGGTACTGTTTACGTAAAAGGTAGCTAAGGGAACTTTTAAATAAGCTGTAACACTTGCCAGTAAATTTTCGGTTAACCGTTTAATGTTGCGTTCTCCTCTCATCGCATCTGCAATTTTTACGGAGCCTTCCTGCAACCATGCTTTATTTTCTAAAGTAGTAAAGGTGGTTTGCAAAGAAGCCGTCATGACATTAAGCGCTTTGGATACACGCCCCAGTTCATCCTGTTTATCATCACTGCTTCGTATACTGTAATCACCCGCAGACACTTTTTGAGTAAGACCCTCCATAACGTTAATCCGTTCGGTAGTTTCTTTGTACTTAGCTTCGTCTTCCAATTGCTTTTTTAACCTCTCATCTAAATCCCGTTTTATTTTTATGTAAGAAAAGATAGTGATCAAGATGGATAACAATGCAGCCGATATAACAAGTATAGGAGTATAAACAATAAAAGTATCCTGCTGTGAGCTTCGAATTTCAAGCAATCTTTTTTCTTCATTTTTTATCCTGTCAACAACCAATCTCAGCTCATCCATGATCTGCTTTCCACGCATCATTTCGTTATACCTCCGCGTGGTATCTTTATTAGAGTTACGAATATTTTGCTGTAGATTAACGATCAGTTCCATTTGAACAAATTTTCTATCCATCAGTTTTTTAGCCTCTGCAATATTTTGTTGCTGAACAGGATTATCAACCGTTAAATCTCTTATATTCCTGTAACTTATTCCCACTTTATCATGCGCCATTTTATATGGCTCCAGGAAAATAGGATCCAGGGTAATGATATAACCTCTTTGCCCGGTTTCTGCATCCTTCATATAGGATATTAAGTTTTCCGCTTCGATTAATACTTCATTAGTATGGTTTACCATTTTAGAACTATTAACCAACTCTTTGGTACTGTACAAAGAACTGACAAGGCTTATAATGAGTAACACCGTTGATATAAAAAACACCATCTGTAAATTTCTTATAACCGATGAGGAGGTAGCTTTTGTGTTTGACATTAGTAATTAAAATTTAATGCGTTATGTTTTTTAGAGGAAGCACAAGTATAAAACTTGCCCCTTCATTTTCCTTACTTTTTGCGGTAATGATGCCGTTATGTTTATCTACTATTTTTTTAGCGATGGCTAGGCCTATACCTGTACCTTCATAAATAGAACGTGTATGAAGCCTTTGGAAAATGATAAATAATTTATCTAAATGCGATTCGTCAAAACCGATCCCGTTATCGGAAAAGGTGAGCCTGCAATAAGGCCCCTCATCCATAAGGGGTGCATCAAATGCTTTATCAGACACTCTTTCGCAGGTTATAGAAATAACGGGCGTAACGCCTTCTATCGAAAATTTTAAAGCGTTGCTGATAAGGTTTTGAAAAATCTGCCGGATCTGGCTTGATACAGCATCTATGGTACATAGCCTGTCGCGTGTTATCCGTGCTTTTTTATCATTGATCAGGTATTCAAAATCAAACAGTACCTCATTTAAAATAGCATTTAAATCGGTAGGATGAAAAGTTGAATCCACCGACAGCCGCGAGTAATCGAGCAGGTCGTTAATTAATACCGACATCCGTTCCGACGAATGAATGGTTCTGTCGAGATAAGAAGCGCCTTCGGTACCGGCAGGCAAAAACTTTTCTTTAATAATGTTATTAAAGGTTTGGATTTTTCGTAAGGGTTCTTTTAAATCGTGCGATACCACCCAGGCAAATTGTTGCAGCTCGTGGTTAGAATTCTCAAGCTCTTCGTTTTTCTCCATGAGTGTTTTGGTACGATCATTCACTCTTATTTCCAACAGTTGGTTCACTGTTTTTTGTTCATGAATATCGGTAAAGGTCCCTACCCATTTTATAATTTCTTCGTTTTGAATAATAGGAACGATCTTTAAAACATAATACCTGAACAGGCCGGTGGCCAGTTCTTTAATTTGAAGTTCGCAGCTGTATTCAAGCCCATGCGCAAAACTTTCTTTCCACTCACGGTAAATATGTCCGTAATCGGGGTGGGTTTCGGGGAACACCGTTTTTTCGTTAGAATATTTATACCAGTGTTCATTTACATATTCAATTACGCCTTCGGTATTAATGGTAAACGCAATAAGCGGCAACGATTCCATAACCGAGTGCAGCTCTTTTACCCGTGCATCAAGCCTTATTTCGGCCGCCTTCCTAATTTCTATTTCTTTTTTAAGGTCTTCCTGTATGCGGTTCAATTCTCTTTTTTGTTCCGACAACCTGTAAAACGTTTTCACTTTCAAAAGCATAATATCAGGGTCAACGGGCTTGGTCACATAATCAATGCCGCCCGATGTATACCCTTTGGTAATAAACCGTTTTTCGGTACTAACGGCCGATAAAAAAATAATGGGGGTATCTTTTGCTTTATTGAACCCGAGTATGGCTTCGGCTACTTCAAAGCCGTCCATACCGGGCATTTGCACATCGAGAATAATTAATGAATACGAATTGTAAAGAATTTTTTTTAGCGCTTCTTCGCCCGAAGCGGCAGTGTCGACTTTAAAATTATGTAAGCTCAGTAAGCCTTTTAGTGAAATTATATTCTCGGGCTTATCGTCAACTATCAGTATCATTTACAAAAAATAAGAAACAGCAAAATTTTACATCGAAAATTAAAAAATATTAGTGAAAATAGGAAGAATAATGCGGTGTTTCCGGCTAAAAAAAACCTTAAATTAACCCTACAAAATATTGTGCCG
>JBBRHI010000048.1:0-10666 GCA_038222995.1 Bacteroidia bacterium
ATTGCAGGGCATCGCGGAATGGTTGGTTCCGCTATTATGCGTAACCTGCAAAAAAAAGGATTTACAACTATTGTAACACGTACTTCAGCGGAATTAGACTTACGCAACTCGCAGGCCGTTAGTGATTTTTTTGAAAATGAAAAACCCGAATATGTTTTTTTAGCTGCCGCAAAAGTTGGGGGAATACAAGCCAATAACATTTACAGGGCCGATTTTATTTATGAGAACCTGATGATCCAGAATAACGTGATCCACAACTCATATCTTAATAAAGTTAAAAAATTAATGTTCCTTGGCTCATCCTGCATTTATCCAAAAATGGCGCCTCAGCCGCTTAAGGAAGATTATTTATTGACCGGGGTGTTAGAAGAAACCAACGAACCTTATGCCATTGCTAAAATTGCGGGTATAAAAATGTGTGAGAGTTATAAAAGACAATACGGCTGCAATTTTATTTCGGTAATGCCTACAAATATGTACGGCCCTAACGACAGTTATAATTTAAACAACTCACATGTATTGCCGGCACTTATCAGGAAATTCCATGATGCTAAAGAAAGCAACGCACCTTTTGTGGAAATGTGGGGTACAGGAACGCCCATGCGTGAGTTTTTGCATGCCGATGATCTTGGCGACGCCTGCGTATTTTTAATGAATACTTACGAGGGCGAACAATTTGTAAATATTGGTTCGGGCACCGACATTACCATTAACGATCTAGCTTTACTGGTAAAAAATATTGTAGGTTATACGGGTGATATAAAACACGACCTCACAAAGCCGGACGGAACTCCACGTAAATTAATGGACGTATCCTACGTACACTCGTTAGGATGGAAACATACAATAGAATTACCGGAAGGTATAAAACAAGTTTATGAAGATTTTAAAAATAAAGAAGGCGTTAAGGTTTGGTAAAAAAGACAACGTAGAAAAAAGGGATAAAAAAGACATAAATTTAAATACAGACCAAGAAAGTAATTAAGATTAAGATATTGTGACAGAAAAAAAATCTGTATATAAATTAAAACAAGTCTTGATTCTCTTAGTCTTGGTTCTCAACTCTTTTTCTCTTCGGTCTCAATTCTATAATTTACCTGCAGACTATTTTTACAGCGCCTTCTCACAGCGCCAATTGGCAAGGATCGACACCGTAGAGCAAATCCATTCATCTATACAACCTTACATTCCCTTTTTCAGCGAAAAATACACGTTTGTAACAGATACATACCGCATTTTTAAGTTTGTAAAGAATGATCCTTTACTTGAAAAAGTTTTTTTTGATCATCTCATTCACATAAAGTCTAAAAAAAATAATTACGAATTTAAGATAGATCCTATACTAAATGTTTCCTTGGGAAGGTCCTATTCGGACACCGCAAACTATAAAAACATTTACACTAACACGCGCGGTTTTATTGCAAGCGGGAAAATAGGAAAAGACTTTTATTTTGAAACGATGTTTGCGGAAAACCAAAGCCAGTTTCCCTATTATATTTCTAATTTTAATAATCAAACAGGCGTTGTGCCCGGGCAAGGGAGGTATAAAGCTTTTAAAATTACAGGTTACGATTATGCGTTTTCTTCCGGTTTTATTTCTTACCAACCCATTAAACATTTAAACATACAACTGGGCCACGGTAAACAAAAAATAGGGAACGGATACCGTTCTCTCCTGTTAAGTGACAACTCTTTTAATTATCCTTATATCCGAATTACCTCCGAATGGTTTAAAGGCAGATTGCAGTATACAAATATATATGCCGTGTTAATGAACCTGACAACCGGCGGCGCAAAAACACCTCCGTTTACCGAACCTTTGTTTCAGAAAAAAGCGGTATCGTTTCAGTATTTAAGTTTTAATGTCACCCGGCGCATAAATATTGGTTTGTTCCAGGGATTGGTGTGGAATGCGGCAGACAGCATGAACAGGCAACATTTAGACTGGCAATATTTTAACCCGGTTATTTTCTCGAACTTAGGTTATTACGGCCTTAACACTAAAAACAATATTGTGATAGGCGCTAACTTAAATATAAAATTAACCAACGAACTAAGTGTATACGGGCAGTTTATGGGAGATGATTTCAGTAATACATTAAAAACGGGAAATGGGTTCGGTTACCAGGCAGGGGTTAAGTATTTTAACGCGTTCGGCCTCAAAAATTTAATGTTGCAGGGAGAATATAACAATGTAGCGGAAGGCTCTTATAACAGCCCGCTTGGGGCAACAAATAATCAAAGCTTCTCGCATTATAATCAAACCCTCGCCTACACTCCCGGTTATGGTAAAGAGATTGTTGTACTAGCCGATTATAAAATCATGCGGATATTTGCAAATGCCAAATTAAATTTACAGTCCCTCACGTTGAACACGGATGCGTTTTATAACAATGTCATTTCCACCTTACAATTGGGATATACCGTAAACCATGCATACAATTTTAATGTATCTTTAGGCTGTACTTACAGGGATCAAAAATTTACATCCCACAGCGAATCAAACAACAAAACAACATTTTATACTTTAAGCCTTAAAACAAATTTATATAATACTTATTTCGATTTTTAAAAAATGGTTGTATTAATATTAGTATTCATCACCGCTTTTGCAGTAGTATTATACTGCACGCCCGCCCTTATTAAAGTGGCAGTATTAAAGCGTTTAATTGATATGCCTACCGAAGACCGTAAAATACATAAACGTGCGGTACCAACCATTGGCGGTATTATTATTTATGCGGCTACCCTATTTGCTTTTTCATTATGGTATAATATTGACGACCTGCATGATTATGATACGATCTACGAATCGGTAAAAGAATTTAAAATTTTAGTCGCTACCAGTTTAGTATTGTTTTTTGTGGGTGTTAAAGACGACATCATCGGCACATCTCCCGTAAAAAAATTATTCGCGAATATATTGGTAGGCTTAATTTTAGTTTTAATGGGCGATATCAGGATTACAGGCTTACACGGCGTGTTTGGAGTAAACGAAATTCCTCATTGGGGAAGCGTTTTCCTTTCATTGTTTACATACATCGTCGTAGTAAATGCCATGAATTTAATTGACGGCATTGACGGATTGGCGGCGGGTGTAGGATTTATAGCGGCTTCCGTATTCGGTACCTGGTTTATTTTTGCTAATGAATACACGTTGGCTTCTTTATCATTTTCATTATCGGGGGCATTGCTCGGATTTTTAATCTTTAATTTTTCTCCCGCTAAAATATTTATGGGAGACAGCGGCTCTTTAATTATAGGGATGTTTATTTGTGTACTCAGTATTAAACTTATTGAATACCCGATTACCCGATTAGATAAATTTTGGATCCATATTTCAAATCCAATTATTGTTATTGCCGCGTTAAGCTATCCGCTTACCGATACGCTGCGAATATTTATTATCAGGGCATCTAAGGGCCAATCCCCTTTTGCGGCAGATAAAAACCACCTTCATCACCGGTTACTGGACTGTGGTTATTCACATGTAAAAACAGTGATTATAATATATATATTTAGCGTAATAACTGTAGGCGTTTCTCTATTAAGTTATTACTTAAGCCCCAGTTTGTCACTATTTGCAGTAATTGGCTGTTGCCTGTGCTTTATTTTATTCATCCATTTCTCTTATAAAACCGCAAAAAGAAAACAAATACCGACAACCTAATTTTTTGAATTCGCTTATACATAGACGCTTTCGGCTTAGTAGTATACTTTTACTTTTTTTTAGTGCAACGTGTTTTTCACAAAACAATCCGCAGGCTCAAACTATATTTATTAATAACGAAACGCAACAAACCATTGATCAGTGGAATATTAAATACCCGGACCTTGAATTTCATTCGGGCTTTAAGCCTTACCTCAGCTCCACTTTAGAAAATTTTTCAGATACCGCCGTAAGGTTTTTACATTACCCCATTAAAAATTTCTTTTTAAGCAAAACCTTAAATGAAGGCCCTGACAAGCACAACCAGTATAACTTTCAGGCATTACCCATTATTGACCTGCAAGGCGGATATGATATGGTGGCCTCAAAATTTGTAGCGGAAACCTTTGGCGGGGCTCATGTAAAATTAAACATCAATAATGATTTTACCTTTGCCCTTACGGCTATCGGTGGCAGGGTAAGCTACCCGGGCTTTATAGATACATCCATTCAAACAACAGGACTGATCCCGGGCTTAGGGAGGGCATATAAAAATAAAGACGGCAGCTATAATTTTTCAAACATTACCGGTTATTTGTCTTACAGCCCCAATAAAATATTTAATTTTCAATTGGGAAAAGACAAACATTTTATAGGGGACGGTTACCGCTCTTTATTATTATCTGACTTTTCAAACAGCACTCCCTACTTCGGTATTAATGCTCACATCTGGCGTATTCAGTACAACGTATGGTATTCCTGGATGCAGGATTTTTCGAGGTACGACGGTTCTCAAAAAAGTTTGCAAAATAAATTCGGAACGTTTCACTATCTAAGCTTTAATGCAACAAAGCGGATTAATATCTCATTTTTTGAAAACGTTATCTGGCAGGGCACTGACACCAACCGTGTAAGAACCTTTGATGTTAACTACCTGAACCCTGTTGTTTTTTACAGACCTCAGGAATACTCTGTCGGCTCGCCGGATAATGCTATGATAGGCTTAAATGCAAGCGTAAAACTGTTTCACAATTTAAAAATATATGCCCAGGGTGTAGCCGATGAATTTTATTTAAAAGAAATACTGGCTAGGAAAGGCTGGTGGGCCAATAAACAAGGCTTTCAGGTAGGCGCAAAATACATTAATGCTTTTAAAATAAACGGCTTAACATTACAGGCCGAGTATAACCAAGTACGCCCTTATACCTATTCGCACGGAAGTGTGCAGCAAAATTATGCAAATTACGGACAACCTTTAGCGCATCCGCTCGGGGCTAATTTTAAAGAGGCTCTTGGGTTTATAAGCTACAGGGCAAACCGCTGGATGTTAAGTTTCCAGGGCCTGTATGCTATTATAGGAATGGATACTTTAAACTCAAACCTAGGCCAAAATATTTTTTTAAGTTACACAACACGCCCCTATGACTACGGGCACAAAACCACACAGGGTAATAAAAGATCGCTTTTACAAAGTGATATTAAATTTACATACTACCTTATTCCGCAAATGAATTTAAGAGTGGAAGTAGGGTATATACAGCGCAGCATAAGTGATCAATTGGGTTATGAGCTCCAGGCTCCTTATATTTATTTAGGGGTGAAAACAAGCATTCATCAATTTTACAGGGATTATTAATAGGCTAACTTAACCATTCTGATAGTTTGGGCAGATACTGTTTAGCTATCTCGGGTATTCGATCCTTACATGATAAATATTCATTAACCGTTTTTTAAAGATCTTTTTAATTTGATTAATGTCCCTGAAGGTGATATCCGCATTAATAAATTGATTCTCGCTTATCTGGTGGTTTATGATCTTATCTACCAATTCATCAATCGTAACAGCGTCGTATTTTTTTAAGCTTCTCGAAGACGCTTCTACGCCGTCTGCCATCATAAGTATGGCGGTTTCTTTACTGAAAGGTATTGGCCCCGGGTAACGAAACAGGTCTTCATTAATGATTTCGCCCTCGTGCTCTTTCATGTAATTATATAAAAAATAACGCGTGGTAGTTGTACCATGGTGCGTTCTTATAAAATCAATTACCGTTTCCGGAAGCTTATATTCTTTTGCTTTTTCTATGCCCTTAATAACGTGCGCTATTATTATTTTGGCGCTTTCTTCGGGGTTCAGATCTTCGTGCGGACTTACTTCGCCTACTTGGTTCTCTGTAAAAAAACGAGGGTTTTCCATTTTACCGATATCGTGGTACATAGCCCCGGTACGAACCAGTAAAGCATTGCCCCCGATTTTATAACAGGCTTCTTCCGCCAGGTTAGCCACTTGCAGAGAGTGCTGAAATGTTCCGGGAATTTTTTGAGAAAGTTGCCTTAATAAAGGTGAGTTAAGATCGCACAATTCCAACAATGTAAAGTCAGATATAAACCCAAACAGTTTTTCGAACAGATAAATAAGCGGGAAGGCAAACAGCACGCATAAACTGCTTATTAAAAAAGGAAGGTAATTTTGCTCATCGCCTAACGCCACCGCAGTATTGTTTACAAGATGAAATGCGACGAACGCCGATACATAAAAAAAGAATGTAAGAAAAGACGAGACAAACAGCTTGGATCGTTTTCCTATATCGGCCACGCTAAAAATATTCCCAATACCGGCAATAAGCTGTATAAACACAAATTCAAATTTATCGGAAGTAAAAAAAGCACAGATCAATACAATATTTAAAAACGTAAATAAAGATGTGCGGCTGTCAAAAAAAACACGAATTAAAATAGGCACTAAACAAAAAGGGACAGCATAAATATATTTGGGATCATATTTATAGGTTACACTGCTGATCATAATAAAAAGAACAATGATCATAAAAATAAAAGTGACCTGCGTATTCTGGCTAAAAATTCCTTTTCTGAAAAAAGCCAGGAACAGCATAATGATGCCAAGTACCAGGAAACACGCCATAAATTGTCCTAAAATAATAGTTATTACCGGTTTTGATTTTTCCTGTAAAGTCAACTCATTTGTGTAGCTCTTTAACACGTTGCTTTTTTCGTCGGTCATCATTTCATTTTTCCGAATTAAAACAGTACCCTTTTCTACTTTCGATTTGTAAATAAATGCTTGTTGCGAAGGATCATTATTTACCTCGTTAGACAGTGCGGGATCGTAAATAATATTAGGAACCATGCTGTTTAAGATCTCATCTATAATTTGCTTGTCCTTTAAGTATTTGCTCAAAAATAATGCGGCTCTTTCCCTGTTGTACAAAGTGTTTTTAGAAACAAGTTCTACTTCATTGTCTGTAACCACATGTATCATGGAGTCGGGCGATAATATATTACTGACCGTAAGGTAAACGCCGGTGCGGTATAAATTATCCAAATATATTTTAGCGGTAATTTTATCGTTAGCCGATAGTTCAGTTTTTGAAAGCAGATCAACCGTATTAACTTCGATTTTTTTAAAGTATGATAATTTGTCTTTTTGCTCTGTTTTTTCTGAAGACAGTTCTTCCGCTGTTTTTTTTACCGGAAAATCAACAGATGCAATAACATCGTCGGCGAGCCATACATCGCCCACCTTTGCGGTATATTTGGTTAAGATGCTGTGCTTAGGTAGAAAATAAGTGCAGATTAAAACACATGCGGTAAATACAATTCCTTTATACCATAAAGCATGTTTATCTCTTATTTTAGTAAATATTGAATTCATTAAAACAAAAGAACCTTATTTTTTAAAACAACCGGGATACTATAAAAAGGGATTATGAACAACGGCTTATTAATCATTTATTTTACAAGCACTACATGCCCTACATGGTATTCATGGTCTTGAGAAACAATATTTTTAAAATCACATTTCCATACATACACATCGTCTTTACAAGGGCCGCCTTTATAGGTGCCGTTCCAGCCCTGGTCCGGATCGTTGGTTGAATAAATTTGTGCCCCCCAACGGTCAAATATCATAAAGGTATAGTCTTCCGCGCCTATTACTTTCGGTTTAAAAACATCGTTCAGGCCGTCTTTATTTCCGGGTGTAAATGCGTTCGGGATCCAGAACCGGAACTCAGGCAATACTTTAATAAGCAGCCGGTAAGTGGCCGGGCAGCCATAAGTGTTTGTAACGGTTTGTGTTACGTAGTAATCGCCCCAGGTAGTGTATGTATGAAAAGGATTGACATCCGTAGATGAACCTCCGTCATTAAAATCATAATACCAGCTAATAATGTCTTCAGAAATAGAAGTATTGTAAAAATTAATATCAGGATCGAAAATAGATGTAACAATTGGGGATGCCGTAAAACCCGCTAGTGGTGTAGGGTTTACGGTAATGCTGTTTACTGCAACGAACTTACTTGTATCAATACAATATTGATTGCTGATAACCGTTAATGTTAAACTGTAAATTCCTGAAGGGGTGAAAATATGATTGGGGTTTTGATTGACAGAGGTTGTGCCATCACTAAACTGCCATAAATAACTTAAAGAAGATGCCGATGTACTTTGATTTACAAAACTTATTTTCACCGGGTCGCATCCTACAGAAGTAAAAACACCGGGATCAGCTTTTGGGTTTTCATATAACAGAACTGACATTGTATAAGTGTTCGGGCAACCGTCATTATCTTCAGTAAGTGATATAGTATAAGACCCGGGCGCATTGAATGAAACATTTGACACGTTGAAGTTTGAAGAATTTTGAGGAGTGGCGTTTGCACCAAAATTCCAAAAATGAGTTGCATTTCCTAAGGAAGTACTTTGATTAGTAAAATTAAATACATTGTTATTAAAACAGAGGCCTGTTGTTGATACCTCATTAAAAGATGCCGCGGGGCTTTGCGTTACTGTTATTGTATTAACAGCTGTTATTGAATTCGAATCAACACAGCCTATGTTTGTTGTAACAGTTAATGATACACTGTAAACCCCCGGTAAAGAAAAAGTTTCGACTGGGCTTACTGCCGTGGAAGTAGCTCCGTTGCTAAAAGTCCATAAGTAATTCATAGAATTGCCTGCTGTACTTAAATTTGGAAATGTTACCGAAAAAGGCGTACAGCCTGCTGTAGGGAAACTACCTATACCTGCTGCCGGGTTTGCAAAAAGATCAATAAATTGTGTAGACGTATCCGCACAACCCGCTTCACTTACTATAAGATTTACAATATATGTTCCTGGCTGACTGTATACTATATTCGTAGGGTTTTGTAATACAGACACAGATGGCATAGAATTAACCCCAAAATCCCACTGGTAAGCAGCTCCTCCCGATGTTGTGCTGTTATTTACAAAATTCACACTATTGTTATTAAAACAAGCCCCTGTAAGCGACGCTATATTAAATAATGAAATTGGAGTATTTACAACGGTAATGCTGTTTACGGCTACTACTTGGTTTGTATCTACACATGCCTGATTTGTTGTAACAGTTAAAGATACGGTGTAAATCCCTCCTACAGAATACGTTTTTACGGGAGAACCTGCCGTGGAAGTAGTGCCATCACCAAAGCTCCATAAAAAAGTCATACTTGTGCCTGCAGAACTTGCATTAGGGAAACTAACCGTAAGAGGCGCACAGCCATTTGTTATAAAATTTCCTATGCCTGCAATAGGATTTTGATACACATCGACTGTTTTTGTAGACGATGCGGTACATCCGTTTTCACTAACCGTAAATACAACAGGGTAGGCTCCCGGAGCATTAAAAACAACATTATTTACAGTGGGCGTAGATGCTGTTTGAGGATTAGCGTTTGGACCAAAGTTCCAATTAAATGTTCCGTTACCCTGAAAAGAACCTCCGCCGGAAAAATTATAACTATTTCCATTAAAGCATTGCCCCACAGGATCTACGTAATCCGGTAATAATAAGGGATATACATGAAACACTTGCGTGGCAGTATCACTACAGGGATTTCCGGGATTCACGATCAGAGTCACCGTATATGTACCTACTGTATTAAATGTGTAAGTTGGGTTATAAGCGGTTGAAGTGTCTGTTGTTGTAGAAGGATCACCAAAATCCCATAGATAGGTTGTACCGTTATAACTGTTATTTGTATATGAAATGTTGAACCCGTTACAAAAGCCGGTTCCTTGCCCGTTATTGGTGGAGGTTTGTGCAAGAATGCCTGCTATTGCGATATAGGGGCATGCTATTACATTAAACTGAAAATCACGATGATGTGTTCCTATTAAAACTCCCGCCCTGTATTCACTTACACATACACCAACAACCCATTGGCCCAAAATTGTGGGTATTCCATTTAAAAAACCGGTTTGCGGATTTATATTAATAGCGGGGTTTGAGGCTAAAGGGTAACTTGCAGAATAAGGCGAAGCAAACGGAACAGACACGTAAGGCGGAGGTGTATTGGCTGTAGGGCAAGCCGAACAACCGCCACCGGGTGATACGGAACCAATAAGAGGACAACATTGATCGAGTCCGTTAAAAGGCGTGCACAGGCTGTATACTAAAGAATCACCGTCGGGGTCGGTAGCAGAATGATCGAAACCGATAGGACTCCCTTTACAAATATAAATCGGCGGCCTAACATTAAATCTGGGGCTACTGTTTACAATAGCTGTTCCTGTGCCCGGTATATGTTCCCAGTAAGTAGTACCAATGTTTCCGGGATTTACTAAATTTAATATAGTTGCATTTCTGCAACATCTTTGATAGGCTATATAATAACCTCCTGTTGAAGGGGGTAAATTTATGGTAAATGTATAAATAGCTTCTTCAACACAAGCCGAACCTGCGGTTGTTGGCGCACACGGGCTGTTATTAGTAGGGGGCACCGTAAGGCTGCTTGTTAAGGCTACGTTTAAGGTTGTGTATACTGTGGCATTCGCATTAAAAACAGTTATAAATGCCGGACTATCGAAAGGCGGAACACCGTTAATGCAATCTCTGTAAACTTTCATATTTACACGATAGTTTCCTCCGCCTAAATTATCGTAATATATTTCACCGCCCACAATGTGAGTAGCTTCAGCAAACTTTACAGTCAGCAATAAAAAAAAGAGTAAATATATTCTGAGATGTTTTATACTAAT
>JBBRHI010000049.1:0-10617 GCA_038222995.1 Bacteroidia bacterium
TTTTTGCCGGTGGGTATCGGCATTGCCACAGTTGCTGCGGTTGTAGCCTCACAGGCGCTAATCAGCGGTTCGTTTACATTAATAAATGAGGCCATGCGTTTAAATTTTTGGCCGAAAGTAGAAATTAAATATCCTACTGATCTTAAAGGGCAAATGTATATCCCTTCTATTAACTGGTTACTTTATATCGGCTGTATTTTTATTGTTTGGTTTTTTAAAGAATCAAAAGAAATGGGGGCGGTTTACGGATTAACCATTATCTTAGGAATGATCATGTCATCGCGCTTACTGGGCTTTTTTATGCGTTTAAAAAAATACCCGAAATGGTTACTGTATATTTTTATTGTTACCTATATTATTGTAGAAGGTTCTTTCTTAATTGCCAATTTAGAAAAATTCCCGAAAGGCGGTTATATTACGTTAATGATCGCCTTTTTCCTCGCTTTTATTATGGCATGCTGGTATATGGCAAAGGTTATCAGGAAGCGTTATACAGACATTGTGCCTTTAGCAAACTATAAACAAATGTTGGTAGATCTGAGCTCCGATCCTTCCATTCAAAAATATGCCACACATTTAATTTATATGACGAGTGCAAACAATCCTACCACTATTGAATCGAAAATAATTTATTCCATTTTACAAAAACGCCCTAAAAAAGCCGATGTTTACTGGTTTGTACATGTTGATGTGGTGGACGAGCCGTACCGTATGGATTATAAGGTAACACAAATAGCCCGCGAAGATATTGTACGAATTGATTTTAGATTAGGCTTTAGGGTTGCTCCAAAAATTAATTTAATGTTCCGGCATGTAGTGGCAGATATGGTGCGAAACAAAGAAGTGGATATTACAAGCCGTTACGAATCATTAAATAAAAATAATGTAATCGGTGATTTTAAATTTGTGGTGCTTGAAAAATTCCTGTCTTACGAAAACGACCTTCCGTTTTTTGAAAAGATGATTTTAAACGTATACTTTTTATTGAAACGCTTTAGTTTGAGTGAAGCCAGGGCTTTCGGCTTAGACAGCAGTTCGGTTAAAATTGAGAAGTTCCCAATGATCATCAGCAAGCCGAAAGAAATTCATTTAAAACGGATTGAATAACGTGCGCCTCATACGATCCGGCTTTTTTGTTTTTTTTGTTGCATTTTTATCCTGTAACAAATACAAACCCGAACCGTCTTTTTATTTCTGGAGAACAAATGCCTCTTTATCTTCTAAAGAAAAAGAAACGCTTACGCAAAATAATATACATGTTTTATATGTTCGTTTTTTTGATGTGGATATTCCACCCGGCGCTCAGCAACCTCAACCCTTGGGGGTGATAGACAGTCTTGAATTAATTCCAAATACGGTCTCCGTTATCCCGGTAGTTTATATCACCAACCATACCTTTTTAAATTTAAGAAGCCCGGAAGTGCCGGGGCTTGCCGCAAATGTTGTAAAAAAAGTAACGGCCTTACAAAAAAAATATAAAGAGCTGCAAATAGACTGTGATTGGTCGGAGAAAACAAAAGATGCTTATTTTTCGTTTTTAAAAGAAGTAAAAAAACTGATCGGTAATGCTGTAAAGCTAACCGCAACCATTCGCCTGCATCAAATTAAATACCCTGTACAAAGCGGTGTACCACCTGTTGACGGGGGCATGCTGATGTTTTATAACATGGGCAACATTCATAATTTACAAGGGCCTAACTCTATTTTTGATGCCGGTATTGCTCATAAATATACTCCTTACATAACAAACTATGCTCTACATTTAGATGTGGCGTTACCGGTATTTAAATGGTGCATTCTTTACAGGAACAAAAAAGTGATAGATTTGATTACTAAAAACAGGCTGCCTCAAACAAACGATACCACTTATTTTTCCGTTGAAAAAAACAGTACTTTTAAAGTGAAGCAGCCGCAACTGATAAAAGGCATGTACTATAAAACAAACGATCTGCTTAAATACGAAGTGTTAAGTGATGATGAACTCTTAAAAGCAGCTCAACTCTTAAAAGAAAATTTACCGCCCGATAACAGGAGAATTGTGCTATACGACCTCGACGATTTAAATATAAATTATTATGAAACAGAAACCATCGAAACCATTTTTTCTACTTTTAATTAGCGGCATCCTGCTTACAACCATTACTGTGTTGGCTTGCGGCGGAGGCGATTGGGACGATGATGAGGGATCCATGTTTACCCCTCAAATTATTAACCAACCAAAGTATACTCCTTTTTTCAGAACGCTGGAAACGCCTTTTTATGACGGGTATGATGACGCGGGTGCCTCTGTTTTTAAAATCACAAACACAAAAGAGTGGATCTCTTTCCTGGGAAATTCCACCTCTGACGAGGCCGTTAATTACTGGTTGTACGATGCTTCCTTAAAACAGATCGACTCTATGATTTTTGCTCTTAAAGGCAAGCCTTATAACCTAAGCTTATCATCAAAAAAGTATACCTTAAAAACCGTAACGGCTTCCGATAAAGCCATTTCGTTTTTATATTATTTAGGATTTGCCAAACGCAATGAGGATTTTGTTAATCCTCAAAACAACTCGTGGGATGACAAGCCGGTGAAGGTTTCCAAAGAATCACCGGTAAAACAAATAACCGGCGGATTAACTTTTTATGCTAAAGCCAAAGAGCCTTTCTTAAAGGAACGGTATGCGTTTCAACTGGTGCGCCTTTATTTTTTTAATAAAGAGTATGATAAAGCCTGTTCTTTTTATAATGACAATTTATCTTCATTTACCCCTAATAGCAGTATGCAATGGCGGGCATTAGGTTATAAAGCCGCATCGCTTTATAAGCAAAAAAAATATACTGAGTCAAATTATATTTATTCTATTATTTATGACGGTTATGAGCCCCTTAAAAAATCAGCATACCTTTCTTTTCGTCCTTTACAGCCTGCAGAATGGAACCAATGCCTTGCTTTAACAAAAACAACACACCAAAAAGAAGTGCTTTGGCAATTATCAGGTTTATATAAGGATGATATTAACGCCATGAGGGAAATATTAAAATTAAACCCGGGCTCAGATATGGTAGATCTATTATTGGTAAGGGCCGTGAACAGTGAAGAGAATTTAGTAACGGAGGAAACGGAAGATGAAAAGAAAGATCAAAAACACAGTACCGATAAAAACGTGCTTGATTTTTTAAATGAAATGTCGGATCTCACCACTTCTTCAAACCCAATTATATGGCACTTATCAGCCGCTTATGTAAATTACATCAATAATGATTTTATAACCGGCGACCGACAAATGGCACGCGCAGAAAAATATAAAAACACCAATGTCCTCAATACATCAGAATACCATTTAATTAATGCACTTGGAAAAGTAAGGCGTATGAAAAATATTACGGAGTCTGCTGAAAAAGAACTGGTGCCCGACCTGGAGATTTTATTCAGTAAAGAAACTTCCGACATTCCCGATTTCCGAAGCTCGAACGCGAGAGATTGGATCCGCAAAACGATTGCCGACCTTTATAATAAAAAAGGGGAAGTAGAAAAAACAGAATTGATCTACCCCGGAACAAACCGCTACCAGTTCAACGACTTGGAAAATATTAAAAAGATGATTACCTATTATGAAAAAGCAACTCCTTCAGACTTTGAAAAAGTGTTTTTTAATTGTGCCTTATTACATAAAACTGATTACGTGCAGCTTCTTGCCATACGCTATGCACAGGAAGACAGGCTTGCTGAATCACTTGCCGCTTTTAAATCAGATACAGGGCAGCCTATTGAATTGCCGGGCAATCTTTTTACCATACACATTAAAGATTGCCATGATTGTGATCATGAAGCCGTTCAAAAAATAAAATACACAAAACAATCATTTGTAGAAAAGCTGATTGCTATGGAAAAAGCAGCCGCTGTTACGCCTGCCAAGCCGGAAGACGTTTCACAGAATTATTTTTTAATTGCCAACGGCTTTTACAACATCACCTATTTCGGAAATGCCCGCGTGTTTTATGATAACCGTATAGATAATTCTATTTATACGTATGATCATAAAACCTTACCGGAAGAAAACAGCGGAATGGCATTAAAATATTATTTACTGGCATTGCAGGCTTCAACAGACATAGAATTCAGAGCTAAATGCACGTTTATGGCTGCTAAGTGTGAGCAAAATGATTTTTTTATGACCGTAAAAAAAGATTATAACGGTGATTTTAAATCGGGCGTATATTTCCTTTCTCTTAAAAAAGATTTTTCAGGCACAAAGTATTATTCAGAGATCATTAAAGAATGCGGCTATTTTAGAACCTATCTTGGAAAATAGGTTGAGGGTACTAAAATGCCGGTTGAATGGTAATATAAATTTTTTAAATGATGTGTAATACACAAAAATGGTTTTACATTTGGTAAAACTATTTTTTATGCAATTAACTATTTCTAATGTTTCTAAAACGTATGCTAACGGCTTAAAAGCGTTAACGGATGTAAATTTAACCATTGCTCCGGGCATGTTCGGCTTACTGGGACCTAACGGTGCCGGTAAATCAACTTTAATGAGAACCATTGCTACGCTTCAGGATCCTGACACAGGAACAATTATACTGGGCGATATTAATGTAGTAAATCAAAAAGAAGAGCTTAGAAAAGTGTTAGGGTATTTGCCGCAGGATTTTGGTTTTTATCCAAAAGTAAATGCGGAAGATATGCTTCATCATTTTGCCGTATTAAAAGGCATTAATAATAAAACGGAGCGTAAGGATATTTGTGATGCGTTGTTGAACCAAACAAATTTGTACGAAGCCCGCAAGCGTAATTTAAGTGAATACTCCGGCGGCATGCGCCAGCGTTTTGGCATAGCACAGGCATTATTGGGAAACCCGAAATTAATTATTGTGGATGAACCTACGGCGGGCTTAGACCCTGCGGAACGCAATCGGTTTCACAATATTTTAAGTGACCTTGGAGAAAACATCATTGTGATTTTATCAACGCACATTGTAGAAGACATTAAAAACTTATGCCCGCGTATGGTAATCATGAACCGCGGACAGGTATTATTAGACGGCAAGCCGAGTGATACCATTGAACAAATGAGAAACACGGTTTGGAAATTAGTAATAGATAAAAGTGAATTGAATGCTTATAAAGAGAAATATAAAATTATTTCCGCAAAAGTGGTTGAAGGAAAAGTGTTGATCCATGTAAAAAGCGATTCTGTGCCTGATGCTGCGTTTACTGTGGTGGAGCCTGATCTGGAAGATGTTTATTTTTCAAATATTCTTTAGATCAATTTAATCACATAGGAGCATAAAATACATACATTTTTAAATGTGCAGTCCTATGGGTTAACAGTATAGTTTGATAATTCATTACATCTTAAATTAAATATATGTTTTTAGAAATTCTCAGGTTCGAATTAAAGTATGCGCTTAAAAAACCGTCCACGTATGTGTTTTTCAGCATTTATTTTGCCTTTTATTTGTTTTTGTCATTAGCCGCATCGGGTGTTATTCCCTTAGGTTCAAGCGATAGCAATACGTATTTGAACAGTGCTGTTGCAAACGCAAGCTTGTATTTAGCATTCAACCAAAATATTTTAGCGCTTATCCATAATATGATCATCATTGCCATTATGGCTACTGCCATACAGCGCGATTTTGAATATAACTCACACTCCTTATTTTTCACAAAACCAATTACAAAAGCGTCGTATTTCTTCGGAAGGTTTTTTGGAGTATTGATCATTGCATTGTTTGTATTCAGCGGACAGTTCTTCGGTTTGTTTTTAGGGAGCCTTATTGGGCAAGCACAACCGGCTATAGGGCCTATTCATTTGTTTAATTACATACAGCCCTTCTTATACTTTGTAGTGCCAAACACGTTATTATTCGGGACTATTTATTTTTCATTAACTACATTTTTACGCAATACAACTATCGCTTATTTATTTACGGTTATTTTCTTTTTGTTCGACTTAGCCGCTAACTCTGTACTCTCCGATATTGATTACCAATCATTGGCTGCCATGCTTGATCCCTATGGTAATAAAGCGTTAGGGAAAGTAACACAATACTGGACTCCTTCCGAGCAAAACGAACGCTTATTATCGTTAACCGATGTATTGCTTTATAACCGCTTAGCATGGCTCGGGTTGGGTTTACTGATCATGTGGTTCAGTTATGTGAAATTTAATTTCTCCCAGTTTTTAAATCCCGCCAAATTATTTTCGTTCCGTAAAAAAGAAGAAAGTTATTCTCCGCAAACACCTGCTATACAAACCATTTCAGAACTTCCAAAAGTAACCATCAGTGCACACGGAAAAGCATTTTGGAACCAGCTGTTTTTTATAGCAAATTTTGAATACAAAAGAATTATAAAAAGTTACTTCTTTATTATTATGATCATACTAGGTGCTGTATTAGCCTACATTACCAGTAGTTTCAGCTCATTGATATTTGGCACGGAAGTTTACCCGGTTACTTATAATATTGTAGGACAAGCCGGCTCAATGTTTCAATTTATGTTGTCGATCCTCATTATTTTTTATTCGGGCAATTTGGTATTCAACGAAAAACAATTTAAGGTAGACGAGTTAGTGGGCGCTTCCCCTGTTAAATCGTCCACCTTAGTGATGGGCAAATACTTAGGCTTGTTAGGTTCTGTGGCCTTAGGGCTATTAGGGGCCGTTATTACAGGGGTTATTATTCAATCTTTAAAAGGCTACTACAAATTTGAATTAGACCAATATTTTGTAAGTCTTTACAGTCGCACTTTTTTAAGTTTAGCGTTGGTAGCGGCTTTATGTTTTGTGATCCAGTGTATGGTGAGTAATAAATATGTCGGCTTTGTGATCTCTTTTATTGCAGCATTCGTTTCAAAAATTATTTTAAGTCAACTGCAATTAGATAATCCTTTATATAACTTTAATTCGAGCGGGCCCATGCTGCCATACAGTGATATGAACGGTTACGGGCATACATCTTCTATTTTTTATTTATTCAAATTTTATTGGTTAGCCGTAATTGTATTGTTGTTTGTCTTCTCTATCCGTTTCTATTTGCGCGGAAAAGAAAAAGGGTTAAAGGCACGCTTCAAGTTTTCAAAATTCGATTCACACAAACAATTTCGGTTAGCGGCAGTTGTTGCAGGCATTCTCTTTATGGTTGCCGGCGCAACTATTTATTACAATATTAAAGTGGTTAATAAAATGTATTCCGGTAAAGAGCTTGAAAAATTACAGGCCAATTTCGAGAAGACCTATAAGCATCTTCAAAAAACCTTACAGCCTCGGGTTGTTTCAAGCTATGTAGAGGTTGACCTGTACCCCAATGAATTAGGCGCAAACTTTAAAGGGTACTACTATTTAAAGAACAAGCACAAGCAAGCTATTGACACCTTAATTATAAATTATAATAATGATGTAGATCTTAAATCACTTAAACTGTCCGTTCCGCAAAAAGAAATTATTAATGATAAAGATTTTTTTGTAAAGGTTTATAAATTGGCCTCGCCATTACAACCCGGAGATTCCATAAAAATGGATTATGAAATTGAGTATTTTCAAAAAGGGTGGTTTAGCAATGATGCCAAAACAGACATTGTATATAACGGCACCTTTATTAATAATTCGTTGCTTCCTTCTATCGGTTATAACGAAGGCTTTGAGCTCGGCGAAAACGATGCGCGCCGTAAATACAATTTACCGTATAAATCACGTATGGCAAATATTAATGATACTGCGGCTTACGCAAATACGTATATCAGTAAAGATGCCGACTGGATAAATTTTGAATGCATCGTAAGTACTGTTCCCGATCAGATCGCTGTAGCGCCGGGTTATTTAATTAAAGAATATACAAAAGATAACCGTCGTTATTTTCACTATAAAATGGACAGCCCTATCTTAAATTTTTATTCGTTTCTATCAGCCCGTTACGAGGTTAAAAAAGATAAGTATCAAAATATTAATATTGAGATTTATTACCATAAAGGCCATGAATACAACCTGGACCGGATGATCAACTCCATTAAAAAATCCTTAGCTTACTATCAAAAATCGTTCAGTCCTTACCAACACAGGCAGGTTCGTATTTTAGAGTTTCCGCGTTACGCAAGCTTTGCACAGTCTTTTCCAAACACGATTCCTTATTCGGAAAGCATAGGCTTTATAGCACATGTGGATGAAAAAGATCCGTTGAGCATTGATTATCCTTTTTATGTAACAGCACACGAGGTGGGCCATCAATGGTGGGCGCACCAGGTGATCGGGGCGGATGTGCAGGGTTCCACTTTAATGAGCGAATCGATGGCCGAGTATAGCGCTATTATGGTAATGGAAAAAGAATACGGCAAAGAAGCGATGCATAAATTTTTAGCGGACGCTTTAAATAAATATTTAATAGGGCGCACTACGGAAAAGAAAAAAGAACTTCCTATAATGCTCGCAGAAAATCAGCAATACATTCATTACAATAAAGGCTGCTTAATTATGTATGCCCTAAAAGACTATATTGGCGAGGATTCCGTGAACTCGGCATTAAAGCGTTATATTAAAAAAGTCGGATTCCAAAGTGCGCCTTATACAACGGCTAAAGAGTTTGTGGCTAACATGAAATTATCTACACCCGACAGTATGCAATACGTTATTAAAGATCTGTTTGAAGATATTACGATCTATGAAAATTATGTAAAAGATTTGAAGTCAGTTAAGCAACCCGACGGCAACTATAAAGTAACCTTAACCGTTGGCTCCGCTAAATTTAAGGCAGACAGTATAGGTAAGAGCAAAGCTGTGCCGGTGAACGATTGGATGGACATTGGCTTGTTTACACAAAAACAGGTTAACGGAAAAAAAGTAGAAAAAGAATTGTTGTTTAAGAAAATAAAAATGGATGCCCCTGTTAAAACGTTTGAATTTATCGTTGATAAGGAACCGTTTTCAGCCGGCTTAGATCCATATAATAAATTGATTGACCGGATCCCTGATAATAATACGTGTAAATTCGGCTCTGTTCCAAAGCCTCCCGATTTAGGCGCTAACAGTAGCAATGTAAGTATAACAATAGATTAAAAGAAATTTATTGCCAGCGAAATAGTATGCATTACTTTTTTGGAATCATTTATCTTATTCTGTGCTGTTGATGTGACGGAGTATATTATTTCGGGAGCAAAATTAGTTCCGTGAAATTCATAGTTGATCCAATAACAGATAAGGAACCCAAAGCTTAAATAATTTTGAAATCCTTTCCGGATAAAGCCGTTATCAATTTTTTTAAAGTTTACTTTAGGGCCGATCAAAAGATAAGGTTGCTTGCTTGTTATATAGCAGCTCATTTGTTTAGCAAGGTAAATGATCCCGTGTGGATTGGCAGGCTTTAAAGCAATGGCAAAGCCATTAGACAGGCCTATATCAAAGGAAGTCGCAAAAACAGCAGGAGCTTGTTTTAAACAGGTGGTAGAAAAATCCCCTTCTATTTTAGGTTTATAGGTAAGCCCTCCGTTTAAAGGCATCCATAAAAAGAACCCGATACCAAAACCATATTGCGTTTCGGTAGTAGCGGAATGTTTATTCATAAAATGTTGGTCTTGATGAAACCCACTGCCGGCAACGGTTTCGAAACACATACTTGTGTAAACGGAATGTGTGAAACCAACATTAAGAGAAGGCGGTAAGGCTGTCCGTTCCTGTCCCAATAAATTGGTTCCGATAAACATGGGCAGTATATACTTTTGAAACCTCATTTAACGTGATAACGCAACCCGTAAAAAAAGTAACAGAAAGTTTTGATATAGTTTTGAATTCCATAATTAATTCCACAAAAAACCTCTTATGAAACATAAGAGGTTTTTAATACCATTATAGAAATTATTTTTTAACGCGCTCTACGTAAGAAGCTGTTCTCGTATCCACTTTAACAAAGTCACCCTCGTTACAAAATAACGGTACGCTTACTTTCGCCCCTGTATCTAAGGTTGCAGGTTTTAAAGTGTTAGTGGCGGTGTCTCCTTTTATTCCGGGTTCAGCATAGGTAATTTCACATACAACAAATGTCGGGGCTTCCGCTAAAATAACATTGTCACCTTCAAAAGAAATTTTTACTTCCATGCCTTCTTTTAAAAACTGGGCGCTGTCACCAAATAAAATCATCGGTACATGAATCTGCTCATAATTTTCATTATCCATTACTACGGCAAAATCTCCCTCAACATAAATAAATTGCATGTGCTTAAATTCAACCCTAACAATATCAACGCCTTCGCCGCTTCTAAACCTGTTTTCTATTTGCTTCCCGTTAATTAAATTACGCATTTTTGCCTGGTAAAAAGCGCGCAAATTGCCCGGTGTACGGTGCTGCCAATCTGTTACCTGCATTAATTCGTTGTTAAATCTAATAATGGAACCTACGTTAATGTCGCCTGTATCTGCCATAATAATTTGTTTAAATTGTTTGTATTATTTATTTTCTTCTTCTTCTAAATCATGTACTACACCCATGGCACTAAATTTTTCAATACGCGCACTGATGCGTTCATCGGGAGTTTGTTTTTTCAAGACCTCTAACTGTTTTAAAATTTCTGATTTAACGGTTGCAAAAATTTCAGCATGGTTATTATGAGCTCCTCCCAAGGGTTCTTTGATAATC
>JBBRHI010000050.1:0-10565 GCA_038222995.1 Bacteroidia bacterium
ATCGGCTTTATGCTGTTTGCCTTTATTACTGTGCTGGGAGTATCTTTTACAAAGCACGTATCCCTAAAATACCTAATGGCAGATTGCGCATGGCAGGTTGTAGAACAAATTATGGGAGGCTTAATAATTGCTTTAGGTAAAAAACTAATTTATGAGCCTAACCCGGAAGATATGAACGTGAAACGAATGCACATTCAATAATTATATTTTTTTCCCCAGCGTTGTTTCAAAAATTCTTTCAGGTCTCTCTCGCGTGAATATTCCGACGGTTTATAAAAAGCGGTTCCGGTGAGTTCATTGGGTAAAAACTCCTGCTCTGTAAAATGATTGGCGTAATCGTGTGCATATTTATATTCATCACCGTATCCTAACTCTTTCATTAATTTTGTAGGCGCATTTCTTAAATGCAGCGGTACAGGTAAGTCACCATGCTGCTTAACGGCCTGTTGCGCTTCATTAATTGCCATATAACTGCTGTTACTTTTTGATGAGCAGGCCAAATAGGTTGCTGTTTGAGCCAGTATGATCCTGCTTTCGGGATACCCGATCACGTTTACCGCCTGGAAACAATTGTTGGCAATAACCAAAGCCGTAGGGTTGGCGTTACCTATATCTTCCGACGCCGAAATAAGCAGCCTGCGGGCAATAAAAGAAGGGTCCTCTCCCCCGTCAATCATCCGCGCCAGCCAATATACCGCCCCGTTAGGATCGGAGCCGCGGATGGATTTTATAAAGGCGGAGATAATGTCGTAATGCTGCTCACCCGATTTATCGTAAAGCGCCAAATTTTGTTGTATGTATTGTTTTACAAGCGCGTCTGTGATTATAATTTTGGGTTCGTTTATGCAATTAACCACTATTTCGAGGGCATTTAATAATTTACGCCCGTCGCCGCCCGAAATGCGTATCAGCGCTTCATAGTCTTTTATCTCAATGTGTTTTGTTTTTAAAATAACGTCGTCTTTAACGGCGTTATTCAACAGGTCGATGAGATTATCTTTTGTTAAATGTTTTAAGACGAATATCTGGCAGCGGGATAGTAAAGCGGGAATCACCTCAAAGGATGGATTTTCGGTAGTGGCCCCCACAAGGGTTACAATACCTTTTTCTACGGCATTCAATAAAGAATCCTGTTGTGATTTGCTGAACCGGTGTATTTCATCAATAAATAACACCGGTTTTTCCTGGCTAAAAAATCCGCCGTCGCGCGATGCTTTTTCAATGACTTCTCGTACATCCTTTACTCCTGAGTTAATAGCGCTTAATGCATAGAATGGACGTTTAAGCTCGTGCGAAATAATTTGAGCGAGGGTTGTTTTGCCTACTCCCGGAGGGCCCCATAAAATTAATGAAGGCAATAAGTTTTGTTCAATAGATTTACGAAGGGCCGAATTTTTTCCTATAATATGTTCCTGGCCAATATAATTGTCCAGCTTTTGAGGGCGTACACGTTCTGCTAAAGGTTCCATTTTTACGAATATAAAAATACAATCAATTAACAGTTTCTCAACATATATGCCTGTTTATTTAGTTTAAAAAAAGTTAAGGTTTATTTTAGCACCATTGATGCTGAGCATATTTTTTATTACATTTACCACACTAAAAAAGCAACTATGAATTTGAAACACATATTAATATCCGCAACGGCGCTTACAGCCGGGTTGTTAAGTATAAATGCGATCTATAAAGGAGAGCCGAAAGACGCCCTTGATAAACGGACATTTAATGTAATAATGACAGAGGTAAAAGAAAACGCTGCACCTAAAAAAGGCGTAGAAGATGAGATAGAGTTTAAAGGCGGAAAAATGTTCAGCACTTACCTGTTTGATAAATTAGAATACAAATGGATAAAGTATGAAATTAAAAAAGATTCGACGTTTACGGATGAAGAACAAAACGAAGTGCATTGGGTGGAAGGTGAAATCTCTACAACGGACGATAAGGACCAAACGTTATTAATGACCTGCACTGTAGAAGACTATAACATACAAGGCGAAATAAAAATTACCAAAAAAGATAAACTGAAAAAGAAATTTGAATTTACCGGTAAAGAAAAGGCCAAAAAGGGTAAAAAATAAGTTTATACATAAACAATCGTTTAAAATAGCTGTAATGTATATTGCAGCTATTTTTATTTAAACTGTATGATATGAAACAATTAGAAACGATAACGCTTGGCGCCGGTTGCTTTTGGTGTGTGGAGGCAGTGTTCCAAAATTTAAAAGGCGTTGAAAGTGTGGTGAGCGGCTATTCGGGCGGGCATATTAAAAACCCGGCTTACCGCGAAGTATGCAACGGGGTTACAGGCCATGCCGAAGTAATACAGTTAAAATTTGATCCTGAAGTAGTTTCGGTAGCCGAAATACTAAACGTGTTTTGGCAAACGCATGATCCTACAACGCTTAACAGGCAAGGGAACGATGTTGGCACGCAGTATAGGTCTGCCGTGTTTTACCACACCGAAGAGCAAAAACAAATTGCGGAACAGTATAAAGAGGAACTTACTAAAAATAAAACGTTCAATAGCCCAATAGTAACTGAAATAACGCCGTTTACTATTTTTTACCCGGCGGAAGACTATCATCAAAATTATTTTAATCAACACAGGGAAGAATCTTATTGCCAATACGTTGTAAGGCCTAAAGTAGAGAAGTTTGAAAAGTTGTTTAAGGATAAAATGAAGTGAAAATTTTATATAATTTAAAACTATTTTACCAAAAAAACTATAAATCGGTATATTATAGAATGATTTTTATAAAATTTATATCTTTTAAATAAAATGAACTTTCCCCTTTCTAAAGCTTTTATCAACAAAAGCATATTGCCTGTTATTTTTTTAATATTACTTCCCGGCTTAATAACCGGACAGATTGTAAAAGGAAATTTTAGGGCATCTTCTATTGAAAAAATAGACGGCTATTATTATATATTTGGCATTAATGATAAAAATGATATACAAGCAGTCATATATAATGATAAACTGGATTCGATTAAACAAATAGCAATACATATGAATGAAAAAATAGGATCATTTTTCGGTATTCCTTATGTTGCAGTATTCTTTAAACGAGGTGTTTTTGATTTGAGAATAATTTTTAAATCAGGAACAGTGGCATGGTTTACACTAGATCGTAACCTTAATGAAATAAACTACAAGGAATATAAATACTCACAGGATAACGACATGCCTCAATCGGAACCTAAAGTGTATAATCCAATTTACTCCATACCCAGTTACGCTTCAAATTTTAAAATCCCTAAACCAGCAAACGGTTTTTTTATAAATAACTATTATTATCAGTTTCTTTTACCCGGCATGCCTGAATTTTCAAACACAATTACAGACAGGTATACTTATTATAAAGGCGAACCTGTTATCAGAAAGCTTGAATTAGTAAACAACTCAGGACCATTTTACAAGGAAATAAAACGAATATCTTTTTCAAGACAAGATTTTGATATTGAAACTTATAGACTCAAATTTATAAAAAGTGAAAATGGTACATTGTATTTTCTAGCAACTAAAAGAGACGGCAGTGCCGAAAAAGGAGATGTAAAACTAATTGAAATAAAAGAAGATAGTTTAACGATTACAGAAACTGATTTTTCTACTCCGAGCTCTACTAATCCTGAATTAGAAATGATTTTAAACTCAAAGACCCTATATGATTCTATTAATCATCGTATCATTCAAATTGGTAATTATGCGAGTTCATCCCATAGCAGTAAAGGAGGATATATTAAACAAGAAGGATCTTATATTTGTGAATATAATCTAAAAGGCATAATAAATCATATTAAAAAAATGTCATATCCTGATTATAATCTTTATTTTACTGTTAATCCCCAAAGATTTTATGAAGACTTCAAAGACGTTACAGTTGAAGAAAACGGCTTTTCTTTTTCAAAAGACGGTAGTATTACTATTGTTGAAAAAAACAATGTATTAACCAAATATAAATCAACTATTGGCGATGTAAACTATATAAATTATTATTATACAACCGTTTTAGTATCTTTTATAAATATAGATTCAACTTTTGAAAATATACAGGCAAAAATTATCATTAAAAAAAAACCGAAAAGAAATTCGAACTACGAGACAATAGATGAATTGGAAGATTTTAATGCAGGAACAAGCGTAAACAATGCTACCGCTCTTTTTGTACAAAAGGAATATGATTCTGCTTTTGGAATTCGTTCGGAAGGTCAAAACACAAATAATCATTCCGTTTATAGCTCATATTATGGAATGAAGTACATAAAAGTGGGGGCTTTTAAAACTATATTTATTTACAATGGCGAGCATTCTATAATTTTCGATAAATCAAAAAAAGGAAAATTCCAGTTTAAATTGGTTTCAAATGTTAAGTAAATCAACCGAAAAATAACCTGAAATCCTTTTTGTTTTTCCTCTCAAAATTTTATATTTGTAAGATAAGGAACTACTATGCAAGAAGGAGTATTATCAACAGCAAAAGGATTAAGTTTTGAAGATTTCAAAAAAATAGTCTTAGAAGATTTTCGTATTTTAAATGAAAGTCGTCAAACCAGTTTATTGGGAAGAAAAGAAGTGCTTACCGGCAAGGCCAAGTTTGGTATTTTCGGTGACGGGAAAGAGCTGGCACAGATTGCTATGGCAAAGGTTTTCCAAAACGGCGATTTTAGAAGCGGCTACTACCGTGACCAAACGTTTATGATGGCTATAGGCCAACTCACCTTACAACAGTATTTTGCAGGCTTATACGGCCATACCGATCTTGAACAAGAGCCTATGAGCGGAGGCCGACAAATGGGCGGACATTTTGGTACGCAGAGCTTAAACGCCGACGGAACCTTCAGAGAACTGATCCATCAAAAAAATTCTTCAGCCGATATTTCCCCTACAGCAGGGCAAATGCCGCGTTTATTAGGCTTAGCTTACGCATCCCATTTTTATAAAGTAAACCCTGAGTTGCAACAAGGTAAATTTTTAAATTACAGCAATAAAGGAAACGAAATAGCCTTTGGTACCATTGGCGATGCTTCCACATCAGAAGGATTATTTTGGGAAGCCATTAATGCGGCAGGGGTGTTACAAGTGCCTATGCTCATGAGTGTGTGGGATGACGGGCACGGCATTTCCGTTCCTAAAAAATACCAAACTACCAAAGAAAGTATTTCTGAAATATTAAAAGGGTTTCAAAGAGAGAACGAAGGCAAGGGCTACGAAATTTTTAAAACCAAAGGTTGGGATTACGCGCACTTATGCGAAACGTATGAGAAAGCCGCAAAGATTTGCCGTGAGCAGCACATTCCATGCTTAGTGCATGTGGAAGAAGTAACACAACCGCAAGGCCACAGTACATCAGGCTCACACGAACGTTACAAGTCGAAGGAACGTTTGCAATGGGAAATTGATTTTGACTGTGTAAAGCAAATGCGCGAATGGATTATTCAAAACGCACTGGCGGATGACGCTGCGTTAAATGCCATTGAAGAAGACGCCAAAAATGCCGTTAAAACCGCGCAAAAAGCATCCTGGGCGGCCTATTTATCGCCCATTAAATCGGAAGTTGCAGAAGTTTCTGCCTTGCTTGATGCTTTAAAAGACAGTCATAGCACATCTCAAATAGAAAGTATTAAAACGGAATTAAATTCAATTAAGGAGCCGATCAGAAGAGACCTTCATACTGCCGTAAAGAAAGTATTGCGCTTAACCAAAGATGAAAACTTAGCATCCCGCTCTAAATTATCAGACTGGTTGCGTGTATCGAATAGTGAAAATACAGATCGTTACAGTTCTCATTTAATGTCGCAATCGGCTCAACAAGCCGCCAATATTAATGCGGTGCCGGCTGTTTACAGTGAGCAAAAACCGGTTGACGGCAGAGAGTTATTGAGAGAAAATTTTGACTATATTTTAACTAAATATCCTGAAGTACTTATTTTTGGTGAAGACTCCGGCAAAATTGGCGGTGTTAACCAGGGATTGGAAGGCTTACAAACCAAATACGGCGAACACCGGGTGTTTGATACGGGTATTAGGGAAGCTACTATTATGGGGCAGGCCATTGGTTTAGCAATGCGCGGTTTAAGGCCCATTGCTGAAATTCAGTACCTCGATTATTTATTGTATGCCGTACAAATTATGAGCGATGATTTGGCTACGCTGCAATGGAGAACAAAGGGAATGCAGAAAGCGCCGGTAATTATCCGCACGCGCGGCCATCGTTTAGAAGGCGTATGGCACAGCGGGTCGCCTATGGGAATGATCATAAACTCATGCCGCGGCATTAATATTTGTGTACCGAGAAATATGACCCAAGCCGCCGGTTTCTATAATTTATTATTGGAAGCCGATGAACCTTCCTTAGTCATTGAACCTTTGAACGGCTACCGTTTAAAAGAAAATTTACCCTCTAACATCGGTGAATATAAAGTTGCTTTAGGTATTCCTGAAACGATAGAACACGGAACCGATGTGACGCTGGTTACTTACGGCTCCTCTGTAAGAATTGCCTCCGAGGCTATTAAAATGCTGAATGACCATGGAATAAGTGTGGAGTTAATTGATGTGCAAACCTTATTGCCGTTTGATGTGAACCATAGTATTGTGGAATCATTGAAGAAAACAAACCGCGTGGTGTTTTTTGATGAAGATGTTCCCGGTGGAGCCACAGCCTTTATGATGCAAAAAGTATTGGAAGAACAGGGAGGCTATTCTTATTTAGATTCTAAGCCTCTAACTATTTCGGCTAAAGCTCACAGGCCCGCTTACGGATCGGACGGAGATTATTTTTCGAAGCCAAGCGCGGATGATGTATTTGATGTGATTTATCATTTAATGTTAGAAGTAAATCCCGGTAAATTCAGTAAAATATATTAATTTCGCCCAACAATTTAGTTCCGTTAAAAAACTGTTTAATCCACTACAATGAAATTTTTTAAATACCTATTTTTCTTATACCTCCTCACAAGTGCTTCTGCAGGTACAGCGCAGGATGAACCTAAAAAAGACGAAAAGAAAATACAAGAGATCGTAACTGTTGAAGCTGAAGCAAAAGAAGCAAAGAAAGATGCCGACGGAAATGAAATAGCCGATACGTTGCCGGCTCCTCCTACTTCGGTTTCTGAAATATTAAAACGTGCCGTTAATTTTGTTAAAATTGAAACTCCTAAATACACCAAAGCAAACGGTGTAACTACGGGTAGTAAAGCGGAATTTACGGCTTCATTTATTTACAAGCCTAAAGAATTAAACCCCGAAGCAGATGTACAAGGTACTTTTACAATGCATGTAAGTGTTGAAGCTAAACAAGGAAAATACCGTTACACCATCTCAAAAATAACGCACATTGCAAAGAACCCGGAGTTTACGGGAGGTGATATTTACAGCGAGGTACCTAAATGCGGCAGTATGAAATTACCTAACGACCTTTGGAAACATTTGCGCAGCGAAGCTTTAAAAGATGCTGCTACCATTATTGCCGATTTAAAAGCATTTATGAAAAAATCAAGCGCAGAGCCTATCAATCCCGACGAATGGTAGTTTATTCTTTGCGAAAAATATAGATCCTTCCGCTTAAAGCGGAGGGATTTTTTTTGAATTTATAAAACCTTTACATGAAACACCTCGAACTATATTTAAAAAAACAAATAGATCAATTAGTCAGAACCAGGGGCAACGAAACTAAGGTCGGTGAAGAGGTAAGCTGTGTGATACACCCTGATGGCTGGGAAAATGAGTTGAAAAATTCAGATTGTAAATTTGTATTGTTGGGAATACCGGAAGATATTGGCGTAAAAGCCAACTATGGCCGCGGGGGTGCGCATACGGCCTGGAAACCTGCACTGGAAAGCTTTTTAAATCAACAAAGCAATTTATTCATGTCCGGCAAGTCTGTTTTTGTATTAGGACATATTTATGTGGATGACCTGATGGAAAGAGCAAACCACCTTACGGGAAAAACCGCACAGGATATAGAGGCCTTGCGAAAACTGGTGAGTGAGCTGGATGAAAGGGTGGCAGGTATTATTGAGAAAATTATAGCGTTACATAAAATACCGGTCATTATCGGCGGGGGACACAATAACGCTTACCCTATTATTAAAGGAAGCTCTAAGGCAATGGCCTCAAAAATTAATGTGATCAACTGCGATCCGCACTCCGATTTCAGGCCCTTGGAAGGCAGGCACAGCGGTAACGGGTTTAGTTACGCGTATCAAGAAAATTATTTAAACAGGTATTCGGTATTTTGCCTGCACGAACAATATAATACCAAACACGTATTGGCTGATTTTACAACTCAAAATTCACGCTTATTTTATACCACTTATGAAGATATTTTTATAAGAGAAACTAACACGTTGAGTGCCGCTTTAAATCAAACTATAGGATTTGTAAAAAATAATAACTGCGGAGTAGAGATAGATCTTGATGCGATCACCAACGTTCCTTCCAGCGCTAAAACCAGCAGCGGGCTTTCACCTGTGCAGGCTCGGCAATATGCTTACCAATGCGGTAAACAGCTGCAAGCCGTGTATTTTCATATTGCAGAGGGCGCCCCTATGTTATCGCACATTAAAGCGGATAATAAAACCGGTAAATTAATAGCGTATTTAATAACGGATTTTATTAAGGGCGTTGAAGAGAAGTTATGATAAATGAATTATAAGTTGCCGGAAAACTTTTTATGTTTATTTCTTCACAAAATGGATCTCGAAATGAGCGCCGTTATCGTTATAAATTTTTAATTCGCCTGAAATCTGGTCTGCTAAAATAGAAACGATATCCAATCCTAAAGAATCTAAATGTGCAATATCAAAATCGGCCGGAAGCCCAACACCGCTATCGCTGATCTTAAGCATATACGTGTTTTTAAACACTTTTGAAAGCTCTACCGTTATTTTCCCTTTAGCCGAATTAAACGCATGCTTATACGCATTCGAAATTAATTCGTTGGTAATTAATCCTAATGGAATGGCCGTGTCAAGGTCTAGTTCCAGTTCCGTAAGTTTCGACTCGACCGTAATATTGGTATTGGTTAAGGAGAAACTGCTTGAAATTTGTACAATTAAATTAGAAAGGTATTCGTTAAATAACAAGCGGGTTACTTCATTATTCCTGTAAAGTAATTGATGCAATAAGGCCATGGAGTTTATCCTGTCCTGCGCTTCCTTTAACGAATTTAATATTTCAGGATTTTGGGTTTTACCGGCCTGAAGCTTCAGTAAACTTGAAATAATTTGCAGGTTATTTTTTACACGGTGATGTACTTCCTTTATTAAAAGATCTTTTTCTACCAACGATTTATTAATGATCTCGTTCCTGGTTTCAATTTGTTTATTTTTTAATTCGAGCAATACTTTTTGCGCGTTGGTTTTTTTTAATTGGGTCAATATCAAAATAATAATGATCACTAAAATAACCCCTCCAAAAAACAAGGCATTTTGTATTGCTTTTTGGTTATTAAGCTCAGTGGTCCTTTCTCTTATCTTCTTTTGATTTTCCGATATCAGCGTCTCTTTTTCCTGCATCTGATTTGTCATTTGTGCAGAAACAAGCTCTTTTAAGCTTTCCAGGGCATCTGTGCTATCCTTAAACCGATTGTATTTTTTATAATATTCAATACATAATTTATTCTGTCCTATTTTTTCGTAGTAAACAGCATATTGTTTTAAAATACTCAGTTGTGTTTTATAATCATCAATGTTTACCAGTTTTATATTAGCGCTGTCTAAATATTTTTTGCACAGGTCATTCTTGCCTAAGTACATATAGCATTTTGCAAGTTCTATTTCGCTTACGGCCGCGTTAAGATAGTTGTATGATCTTATACTGTATATCACATCTTTTTTTAATAAGGGAATCGCTTTATAGTAGTCTTTAAGCTCAATGTAAGACTGGCCTACATTCCCTTCGATTAAACCTATGGTAAATTCATCTTCTACGGTTAATTTTTTTCCCAGGTGCATGTTGTAAAAAACAGCCCTGGCTTTATTAAAACACGTTAAAGCACTGTCCTGGTTACCGAATTTACTCCAAAATAAGCCGCGGTTATTAAAGTACCCAAGTAATAAACTATTACTCGTTTTCATTTCATCATACTCCAAAAGCTGTTGGTTTAAGCATTCTTTATACAATTTCATTTCGTAATAAAGCGTGCTTAGTTTAGGGTGTAGCAACCACCCATTAATGCCGGGATTTTTTTGCTTTAACGTTACAAGTATTTTGTGGATATCCGTTGCTTTTTTAAGGGAATGAATATTAACGTAAGAATTTTTTAAAAAGTAAAGAATCTCTGCACTGTCTTTAGCCGTTGATATTTTATTCTTAACCAACAGGTCGGTAAAAATGGGAATTGCTTTCGAATAATTTTTATTAATGAAGTAAAGCTCTCCGTCTATTTTTTCCAAACGGGCCAGTATACCGGTTTTGTTATCGCGTACCGCCTGTTGCCTAATTGTTTCTAACCGGTCTTTAATTAAAGGGTAGCAAGCCGCTTTGGCATTTGTTCTTAAAGTATCAAATGCATTTACTTTGCCGGCAAGACTCTGTTTATTAAAAAACTTCAAAAACTCCT
>JBBRHI010000051.1:0-10544 GCA_038222995.1 Bacteroidia bacterium
GGAGAGCCTGTAAATAATTTATTGAACCATATGATTTTTTACGGAAAAATATTTTATATCTGTGATATGTTATTACCTAACGTACAGGATTCTTTAAAAATGGGTTATACGGGGGCACAATTAAATTACTGTAACACGTACGAAAAAAACTTATGGGGATTTTTTGTAAAAGATAATAAACTGTATGCGAACGATCTTAAAATTATAGGTGAATATACAAGCGACGGGCCTTTTACGGGGTCTATCAGTAAGGAATGTCCGCCAAGAGTAGCAATGTGGTTGGGCAGGCAAATTGTAAAGTCATATATGGAGCATAATGATAAGGTAAGTTTTGAAGACCTGATGAATGAAAAAGACGCACAGAAAATTTTAGCAAAATCGAAATACAAACCATAGAAGAGACTGAAAGATCGAAGAGACTAAAAGGGACATCTTTTAGTCTTTAAAATCTCTTATGTCCCTGTAGTCCCTCAAAGGCATGGATCTCAGAGAACAACAAATACAGCGTAATTCGGAAATACTTAAAAAATACATCCCGGAGTTTGCCGTACCTACTATTGCACGGTGGATCATTGAGTTTGATTTTAAATTAAAGATCACGAAGGAACGCAGCACTAAACTGGGTGATTATACATCGCCGCACGGCGGGCTCAATCATACCATTACCATTAACCATAACTTAAATCAATATTCTTTTTTTGTAACGTTGGTGCATGAAATAGCACACTTAAAAACCTATAACGCCTACAAAAACCGTGTAATGCCGCATGGCGATGAATGGAAACAATCGTTCAGGGAATTGATGTACCCGTTTTTAAGCACTGATAACTTGCCGCTGGATATATTATATGCCGTTCGTAAATACCTGCAAAACCCTGCCGCTGCAAGTTGCAGTGATGCCACCTTAATGCGAACGCTTAAATTGTATGATACTCACGATACAAACGGCCATCTTATTTTACTGGAACATTTACCTTACCGTACCCAATTTTTATATAACGGTTCGCGGATCTTCGAAAAAGGTGAGAAATTGAGAAAACGTTACCGTTGCAGGGAAATAAGCAGCGGTACTGTTTATTTGTTTAGTCCGCTGGCCGAAGTGGAAGCGTTTGAAAAGCAGAGCTGAATATAGAAATGTAAAAGCGGCTTACTTTCTTTTAAGATGATCTTTCCATGGCTTCCAATAAAAATCATTCCAACCTTTTTTTAGCCCTTGCGCTTGTTTTTCCGGAACATTAGCATGTGTCATTTTTAACACCACATCTTTACCTTTTGATTCGAGTTTAATAATAAAGGTAGAATCAATTGCCTCGTCATCCCAATCATCCGCCCTCCAGGATTGTACTATCAATGTATCTTTTATCAACTGTAAATTCTTGCCGGTTATATACGTGTTGTAAGCTTTAAAAGAAGTGCCTTCTTTATCTGTGATTTTTACGGTATCACCTATGATCCTGCTATGCTTTTCAGCGTCCATGTATAAATCATAAAGCTCTTTGGTATTCGTATTTTTAAACAGTACTTTTTGAGTTATGGTATGTGTCATAGCAGTAAATAGTTTAATGTATTAATAAGAACAAAGGTTACTCTAAGGTATTGGTTTTCTTTTAACGTTTTCCTTATATTATTAGGTTTGTTCGAACCGGTTTTTTATTAAATTTAAGTATCAAAAACTACTTTGTAATAGCCGCTATTATAATAACCTGCAACGCGCACGCTCAGGGTGGTGGGATTATGAATAACAGCAACTATGCCGGCGACTATACCGTGAGCGATTGTTTTAAAAAATCAATAGTCCTTACAAAGTTTAAAGCCGATACCATCAAATCAAATTATATACTAAAAGGTGAAAAAATATGGCGTTCCATTAATTTGGATAATAAGCAAAATCAACAATCGTTTACTAACGGCGCCAAATGTTCGGAGGTAAGTTTATTTGAAGTGATGAAATACGGTTTATTTACAAAACAGTTAAATGCGTTTTCGTCTGACGATTTTAACGAGGTTAAAAACCACCGGCTAACCAACGAGCAGATCCTGAAAAGTATTTCGGTACACGATACTTCTGTAGTAGATGTGTTTGATGCTAACGGCGATAAAACAAGCGAAACATTAATTGACAACCGTGTGCTTTACGGCAGCGATATTAAAAGTTTTTTATTGAAAGAAGACTGGTTCATTAATAATTACAGCGGTAAAGTAGAGAAACGCATTATCGGCATTGCGCCTGTTGTATATAATGCCAAGGAACAGAAAACCATGCCTTTGTTTTGGCTGTATTATGCCGAATGGAAACAGCTGTTTTCGTCCTTCGAAGTTCAATGCTCCTATTCTGATAAGCCCGTTTCTTTTAATGATATTTTAGTAAATCATTATTATATTTCCGTTATAAGCAAGCAGGGGAATGTATTTGACCGAGGTATAAAATCGGTTAATCACGGAAAAGATGTACTTACGGAAGGAGAATCCATTAACGAAAAACTGAATACGGACCAGGAAGACCTCTTTCCTAAATAACTTTGTTCATTTCTCTTAAAGGAGTGTGTTTAAAGGTACTGATATTCAAATTATTATCTTTTTAGGTGTTAATAAAATCAATGCTTACAACGGTTTTATAGATTTATATTTATAAGGAATAAGTATAATCCTCAGATCTTATATTTTTAAAACTTTTGAATTAACATGACAGACGCTTCCTTATTTTTTAAAATTGCCGCAGAGCTTACCATCGATGCCAAACAGGTAAAAGCCACCGTTGAATTACTGGATGAGGGGGCTACCGTTCCTTTTATTTCCCGCTACCGTAAAGAAGTAACCGGCAGTTTAGACGAGGTACAGGTTATTACCATTAAAAACGAGATAGAGCGTTTGCGCCAATTGGAACAACGCCGTGAAAGTATTTTAAAATCTATTGACGGCCAGGGTAAATTAACACCTGAATTATCTGATAAGATTTTAGCGGCTGAAATGCTGTCTACGCTTGAAGATTTGTACTTACCGTATAAGCCGAAACGCCGCACAAAAGCTACTGCAGCCCGCGAAAAAGGATTGGAACCCTTAGCGCAGTTAATATTAGCACAGGAAACGAAAGACCTTTTCCCGGAAGCTTTAAAATTTGTGAATAAAGAACTGGGTGTTGAACACCCGGACGATGCTTTACAAGGCGCGCGTGATATCATTGCGGAGATAGTAAGTGAAGACGCCGTTGCGCGGGAAGGGATGCGTGTATTATTTAAACGTACAGGCATTATTAAAAGTAAAGTGATAAGAGGGAAAGAAGACGCAGGCGAAAAGTTTAAAGATTATTTTGAATGGGAAGAAGCGTTAATGTCCTGCCCGAGCCACCGTATGTTAGCCATGCGCCGCGGAGAGAAAGAAGATTTTTTAATACTGGATATTGTGATCGACGATGAGGCGGCACATGAACAATTAAAAAAACAATTTATTAAAACACGCAACGAATGTGCCGAACAAATTGCGCTCGCTATTGAAGACGGTTACAAACGTTTGCTGCAACCCGGCATAGAAGCGGAAATGCGTATGCTAACCAAGCAAACGGCCGACGAAAAAGCCATACAGGTGTTTGCCGATAATTTACGCGAGCTATTATTGGCGTCGCCCTTAGGACAAAAATCGATGTTGGCCATTGACCCCGGTTTTAGGTCAGGATGTAAAGTGGTGGCATTGGATGCACAGGGAAAATTATTGGAAGAGACGGTTATTTATCCGCATGAGCCGCAACGCCGTGTAACCGACGCACAACATGCCGTTATGGCCTTATGTGCTAAGCATGAGCTGGAAGCCATTGCCATCGGCAACGGAACGGCATCGCGCGAAACGGAACAATTTATAAGAAGCATTGATGTGTTGCCTAAAACCATCCCGGTTATTATGGTAAGTGAAGCCGGCGCTTCTATTTACTCGGCATCGGATGTGGCACGCGAAGAGTTTGCAGACTATGATTTAACGGTAAGAGGAGCCGTTTCCATCGGTCGCCGCTTAGCCGATCCTTTAGCGGAATTGGTAAAGCTCGATCCAAAATCAATAGGGGTAGGGCAATACCAGCATGATGTAGACCAAACTGCATTGAAGAATAAATTAGATACCGTAGTCATGAGCTGTGTAAACGGAGTAGGGGTAGAGCTCAATACGGCTTCCAAACAATTGTTGTCTTATGTTTCGGGAATAGGAGAAACGCTGGCAAAAAACATTGTGGATTACCGCAATGAGCACGGTGCTTTTAAATCGCGTAAAGATTTGCTGAAAGTAAACCGCATGGGCGATAAAGTATTTGAACAGTGTTCAGGGTTCTTGAGGATTCGTGACGGCGTTCATCCTTTAGATAAAAGTGCAGTGCACCCGGAAGCCTATCATATTGTAGAGAAAATGGCAAGCGACCTGAACGCGGGCATCGATGATCTTATAAATGATAAGGAACTTCGCAAGAAAATAAACTTAACCGGTTAGGTGACCGATACAATCGGGATCCCAACTTTAAAAGATATTGTGAGCGAGCTTGAAAAACCGGGACGCGATCCGCGAAAGTCTTTTGAAGTGTTTAGCTTTGATGACCCTGTACACAGTATGGAAGACCTGCATGAAGGTATGCGCCTGCCGGGTATTGTTACCAACGTAACTAACTTTGGAGCCTTTGTAGACATTGGCGTGCACCAGGATGGGTTAGTGCATATTTCACAATTGAGTGATTCGTTTGTGGATGATCCCAATACCATTGTAAAAGTAGGGCAGCAGGTGTGGGTAAATGTAACGGAGTGCGATGTAAAGCGTAAGCGTATTGCCTTATCCATGAAAGGGGAAGGGATTGTGTCTTCTAAAAAGCCGGCACCTAAAAAAGAAGAGGCGGCAAGCTATGATCCTAACGATATGCAATCTGCCTTAGCAGCATTAAAAGGAAAGTTTAAGAAGTAATTTATTCTAAGATATTAGTTACTGCCATGCCGGTTCTCAAAAATTGGTTTAAGATAAGCCTTATCGATTCATTACCGCCTGTTTATTTTATTCGGTGTTTTTTGCAGTGTACGAGATATACAAATTTAAAAAAGCACTGAGTTATTCAGGGCTTCAAACTTAAATTTTAAATTGTCTCTTAAAACTTTTTCTTTTTAGGATGCTGTCGGGTATCATAAAATACAAGCAAGTCGATTTGATTTTCTCTTTAGACGGTAAATTAATAAATTGTGTTTAGTAATTAAAACTTCTTGAACATCTTTCTTACCGGAGCTTTTGAAATTTATTGATCCGGATTCTATTTGTTGTAAAACTTTTTGTGTCTTTAAAATTAATTTTTCTATTTCTTTCTCAGTCCAATCTTTTTCAAGATATTTTATTATTTTATCGAAACTTGCAATTGCTCTTCCAGACCAAATTATTTTTTTAGCCATTTTTCATACTTTTTCATAACCTGCTCATTTGGAACACCGCCTCCATTATCCAGCTCTTTAACAGCCAACTCAACTTCTGCTTTTACATCAGCATGCAGTTCATCCCATAAATCAGCTTCCTCAGTTTTGATAATGTTCTTTATTTTTTCAATCAGGTGCTTACTCTCAATGCTTAACATCATTTGAGTAAGTTTTACTTTTTCAGCGGACAAGCTCATGAAAATTGGTTTTATAATAAACAAAAATACAAAATTTTGATACTTTAAGCAATAACTGCCAAAAACACATTGGTAAAATAATTTTAATCATAGCACAAAATTGCCTTTTTAGGACTCTATTATTTCTTATTCGAAACAGAGTTGTAATGCTAACTGCTAGTGCAAAAAGAATAATATTCAAATTCTTCCTTTATTTATTATATTTGTTTAACCATTCTTTGATATATTTTTAAGATTTCATAAGGTAAACTAAAGCAACCTAATTAAAATCTTTAAATCTACTATAGGTAACTTTAAGTGTAATTATATTAATAATGTTACCGATTTGTTACTTGCACGCTTTCAAGATCCTTGAAAAGCCCTTGTAAATAATAGCATAGAGAGAAATATAAGACTTAACATTTAGCTTTGCTTTGGTATTTAACAACATAGTATGCAACCACCTCTTTTAAGAACCGTAAATGTAACACGTTATATTACCCCTTTCCGGGAAGGCGGTTCATTGCCCGCATTGGCAGAAGCGGACGACGGATTTAAATATGTATTAAAGTTTAAAGGATCAGGGCATCGCGAAAAAGCGTTAATTGCAGAACTGATAGGCGGAGAAATTGCGCGTGCATTAGGGTTACAAATTCCGGAACTGGTGTTTGCGAATTTAGATGAGTCTTTTGGCCGTACAGAAGCCGATGAAGAAATTCAGGACCTTCTGCAGGGAAGTAAGGGATTAAATTTGGCGCTGCATTTTTTATCGGGTGCCATTACATTCGATCCTGTTGTTACCAAAGTGGATGCAAAGCTCGCTTCACAAATTGTGTGGCTCGATGCGTTTATTACTAATGTTGACCGTACGTTCAGGAATACCAATATGCTGTTGTGGCATAAGGAGCTTTGGCTCATCGACCATGGGGCGTGCTTATACTTTCACCATTCATGGACTAATTGGGAAACTGCCGCTAAAAGCCCTTTCACGTTTATTAAAGACCATGTATTGTTACCGCAGGCTTCCTTATTGGAAGAAGTAGATGCCGAATTTAAAACACTATTAAACGAACAAAAGCTCAGGGCAATTGTAAGCTCACTCCCTGATGAATGGCTGTTATGGGAAGGAACAGATGAATCGCCCGATTCGATCCGTGAAGTATATGCCGAATTTTTGACCTTGAGATTAGAAAATTCCGACACCTTTATAAAAGAAGCGCAACATGCAAGAAAAACACTTATATGAGTATTCGGTGATCCGGATCTTACCGGTGGTGGAGCGTGAAGAATTTTTGAACGTAGGAATTATTATGTTTTGCAAACAAGCAAAGTTTATTAAAGTTTATTTTACGGTTAAGGAAGAAAGACTCTTGTTGTTTTCAAAAGAATTAGACATCGCGCAACTTCAATCTAATTTAAAAGCGTTTGAGAAAATAGCGGAAGGGGAAAAAACCTGCGGGCCTATTGCCTTAATGGATGTGCCTTCGCGCTTTCGCTGGTTAACGGCAGTGCGCAGCTCGGCTATACAAACTTCAAGGCCTCACCCGGGCTTGTGCAACGACCTGGAGCAAACTGCCAGGCGTTTGTTTGAAGAGTTGGTGTTGTAAATTTTTGTGCTACACTCCGCGTGCAAAACCAACCGTGTCTCTATACATTTGCGGTGAAATATCGGCATTCGTTTTAAAGAACCTGCTAAAATAATATTCGTCAGGGTAGCCGAGTTCATAAGCAATTTCTTTAATGGCTTTGTTTGTAAGGTATAATTCCCGTTTGGCCTCAATGATAATTCTTTCAGAAATTAAATCCGTTAAGGTTTTATTAAAATGTGTTTTGGTAATTTTTGCCAAAGCGCTTGCCGAAATATTAAGCACTTTTGCATAATCACTTGCCGAATGTTTTGTTCTAAAATCTTTTTCAATGGCATTCTTTAAATTTTGCAGTATAAATGGTTCTTTCAAGTCTGAAACATCGTGTGAGGCTTTGGGTTCTTGTTCTGTTTTTAATCGCGATGCCGATATTAAAAATATCTTTAAATAGGAGATCAATAATTCGTATTGAGCTAAGGCGGGGTTTTGCATTTCAGTTTTCATTTGGTCCGTCACCATTTTAAATGTGGATGCCGAATGCTCATCAACAATTATAAACGGCGGATTATAAATAGTATTAAACAACACGCCATTACAAGCCACTTCCGCTTGGTGTTTATGGATGCAAAAAAAATCGGGATGAAATTGTAAAGCCATGCCGCCTAATGGTTTGTTGCCTGAAAGCATAAAAGGTTGATAAGGCGAAAAGGCAAACAAACTATTTGCTGGAAACTCATACTCGGAAAAATCTGCTTTTACTTTTCCGCTGCCTTGTGTCAGCCAAATAAGTGAATAGTAATTATTGCGTTGTATATGGTCAAAATAACGGTCGTCTTCAAACGAAAACAGCTTAAATGCCAAGTTACCGTTTTGAGGATTTACCAACGTAAAAACAGTTTGTGCAGTCATAGTACAAAGGTATTATTTTAAGGTACGTTCTGTTTCCTTTATCGGTAAATCGTTAATACTTGCAAAGCGTTTTTGCATATATCCGTTTTCATCAAACTCCCAAAGTTCGTTGCCGTAGCTGCGAAACCATTGTCCGGTTTGGTCATGCCATTCATATTCAAAGCGAACAGCCATCCTGTTTTCACGAAAGCCCCACAGCTCTTTTTTTAATTTATAATCTAATTCCTTTTCCCATTTGTTTTTAAGGAATTGCTTTACTTCTTCTCTGCCGTTTATAAATTCTGTTCTATTTCTCCATTCTGTGTTAACGGTATAAGCCATACACACCTTTTCAGGATCTCTTGTATTCCAGGCATCTTCGGCAGCTTGTACTTTTTGCAAGGCGGTTTCCATTGTAAATGGCGGAACCGGTAATCGTTTAGTTTCCATATGGATGTATTTAAAAGTAAAGCTAAAACAAAATGTTGTTTCAGCTTTACTTTGGTATTAATAATTACACTACAGCTGTATGTTTAGCTTCCACTAAAGGGAAGTCTATCTCAGTATTTGCCATGTTGTTAAAATAGTTTGTCAAGGTATTTAAAGCAACCTGCCCAACCACTTCACCAATTTCACCTTCTGTTAAACCCGCTGCTTTAACGGCAGTTACATCCTCATCCGTTACAAGCCCCCTTTTGCTTACCAATACTTTTGCAAAGGTTAAGATCGCTTCGGTTTTAGTGTCACTCGCTTTCCCGGTTCTTGCGGCGTTCAATGTTTCCGCATCAATTTTGAGAAGATTTATGCCCAAATAGGTATGAACCGATAAGCAATAATTACATTGGTTGCTTTCGGCAACTGCCAAAGCAATTAATTTGTTTGTCTTTGCGCCCAATGTCCCATGGTCTAAAGCGCCGCTAAAAGTAAGATACCCTTCTAATAGCGCAGGAGAGTTTCCCATAGTGCGCATCATGTTGGGCACCACGCCAAATTTGTTATTGATAGATGTAAACAGGTCTTTTGTTTTGCCTGTAGCTTCGCCGGGGCTTAACGCTTTTAATCTTGCCATTTTTTATGTTTTAAATGTTATGTCATTAGTGACAATGCAAAAATGCAATGACTTAACCTGTTCTGAAATGGATAATTAACGCCTGTAGATGGATAATTTTTTCAACTTAGTTTTTTGGTTTTTGAACGGTCGCTTTTTTGTTTTCTACCAACCCACATGGCGTCTTTTTTAAAACAATAAACACTAAATTTTTTTTATTTCGAAATTGTTGAGACATCCCTCGTCTGGCTTTGCCTGCCGAAACGTTTAAATAAAGATAGTATGTTCCCGGACTTTCGCAAAGCGAAATATCCCAATAGCTGTCGGGAGTCTTTCCGCCGGCCATTTTTATATATAAGAAGTTTTAAAATTGAATACATGACTTTTTCAAAAGTCGGTAGGTCGATTTTTTGCTCTTGTAAAAATTTATTTAGATTCTCGATTTCCATGTAATTGCCACGTTTTGCGGCTAGGGGCAAAACGTTATGAAACTTCCTGTGTTTACTCGCCGAAAGCCAAATGAAAAAATTCCGGTTTCGACCGGACAAAAATTGGCTTTGCTATGCGCCGATCCGCCCGCCTTTAGCTTAGCCGCTATTAGAGTTTGTGCGCTGTACATAGGTGATTTTTGATAGGCGTCTGCTTTTAATTTTTAGGTAAAAAATATTGTTTTTTCGTATATTTACAGTATGAAAGCAATGGTTATTACTCCCAAAAGTCAAACTGAATTTAAGTTTATTAATGATTTACTTAACAAACTGGGGATTTTGTCGGCAACAATGACAGAGGATGAATTGGAAGATATAGGTTTGTCAAAAATACTTAAGTCTGTCGACAAAACAAAAAAAGTCAGTAGAGAAAGTGTTATGAATAAACTTAAGTCATAACAATGCAAGTTGAGTTTTTAAGTAAATTTTCTAAAGATATTGATCAAATAAATCAAAAGTCTGTAAAGATCAACTTGGCTAAATTAATTCGCTTAATGGAGTCTGAAAGCGATTTGAATAATATTCCCAATTTAAAAAAACTTGTTGGTCACAAGTCAGCTTATAGAGTTCGAATAGGAGACTATAGAGTTGGATTTTTTTACGAAAGTCGAAAAGTTATTTTTGCAAGAATTGTACATCGTAAAGATATTTACAAAGTATTCCCTTAGTTCTTCGCTGGTCAGCTCATTACCTATAACGTTTTGGAGCTACCGGGTAGTACGGTTTTGAAACCGTTGTCTAATAAAAACAAATACACCTTATCAAATAGGGCTTGTAAAATAAAAATATTAAATCAATTTAACTTTTTAGCACATAAATTAAGAACGACTGTAAAACAGCACCGGTAGAAACAATGACTACATTAGTTAGTAGACAGCGTTTATTTTCTGATTGAATAAAACATGCCGATAGCAAACAGAATTACGTTTGACTAC
>JBBRHI010000052.1:0-10474 GCA_038222995.1 Bacteroidia bacterium
CCATACGGCTCCCGTTCGTTTGATACAGTTTATGAATACACGTTGGAATGTGTAAATCGTTTATTTGATGCAGGTTGTGAGTTGGTTATACTTGCTTGCAATACCGCATCGGCAAAGGCTTTACGAACCATACAGCAAAAAGACCTTCCGCTGATTGATCCAAAAAAAAGAGTGTTAGGGGTGATACGGCCAACTACGGAAGTAGTAGGAAATTATACTAAAACACGCCATGTGGGTATTTTTGCAACAAGCGGTACTGTCTCTTCGGAGTCTTATATGATTGAAATTGAAAAGTTTTTCCCGGGCCTTAATGTGTTTCAAGAAGCTTGCCCTATGTGGGTTCCATTAATTGAGAATAATGAATTGAATAATGCGGGCACAGATTATTTTGTGAAAAAACATCTTGATATATTGTTTTCACGATCCTCTAAAATTGATACGATTATTTTAGGGTGTACACACTATCCTTTACTAAAACCGGTTATCGAGAAATATTTGCCGCACGGAGTTACCCTGTTAACGCAGGGAGCTATTGTATCGCATGGCTTAAAAGATTATTTATTCCGCCATCCTGAAATGGAAGTATTGCTTTCAAAAAGCGGTAGGCGTGATTTTTTTACAACCGACTCGGTAACACAGTTTGATACACATGCGAGTTTGTTTTTTGGTGAAGATGTTAAGTCAAAGCATTTGCATTTGTGACCTTATGTTTTAGTGTAAAATAATAATTTCAATTTATCTTTCTTTATTCTTTTGCTTGAACAAAAAGAACCAATCTGCCGGCCGGCGGAAATGACCTCTCAAAAAATCATACCATTTTCAATAATTTTGACTTATAAAAGTATTGAAGAAACTTAATTTAAGTTTAGGGCTTAAATTTCTAATAATTTATTACATTTGCCGCGAATCTTTAGGGGTGCTTTTTCCAATTATTGAATGAAAGAATTAGAGAATGAAGGAGTTAAAAACTCAATAATTCAACAATTCAACAACTCACTAATTGATTGGAGCTGAGATTATACCCAATACAAGTAAACGCCAAACGTGAGCTTGTATGCACCTGATCAGGATAATGCCTGCGTAGGGACAACAGTTAACTAGGAATTTCGCATCCCCTTGCGAGGTTATTTTTAACAATTTAAAAAAAGAAAAAATGAACTTTAAAAAAAACAAAAGAGTAGCGGTCATTGCTATTGCATCGTTGTGCGCCTTTATGGCGCAGGCACAAATCACCCTGAGCGGCTTTGTTTCATCGCCCCAAAAAAAGCCGATCCCTTTTTGTGTCATCGGTATTAAACATACCTTTTTATCAGCCCAGGCCAATGCCGAGGGGCTCTTCAGTTTTAAAAACCTGAAACCGGGCAGTTATGTGCTGATTACTAAATGTGTGGGCTATAAGCCGAAGGTAGATTCGCTGGAAGTAAAGGAAAATGCGACTATTGAAATTGTACTTTCACAATCGGATGTATCATTAGATGAAGTATTGGTAAATGCAACACGGGTAGATAATTCATCCGCGTTTGCACACAGCAATTTATCTTCGGAAGATATTAAAAAACAAAACGTGGGGCAGGATCTTCCTTATGCTTTAAATTCGTTGCCTTCGGTGGTTATTAATTCTGACGCCGGCAACGGGGTAGGGTATACGGGTATGCGTATTCGCGGATCTGACGGAACACGGATTAATGTTACCATAAACGGGGTTCCTATTAATGATGCAGAAAGCCAGGGCACTTATTTTGTAGATATGCCCGACATTTTATCGTCTACCAACAACATACAGGTGCAGCGCGGTGTAGGTACATCGGCTAACGGTGCGGGAGCTTTCGGCGCCAGTATCAATATGCAAACCAATCAGCTTAATGAAAAAGCATATGCGCAGATCAACAATAGCGCGGGTTCTTTTAATACGATTAAAAATACTATTGCAGCCGGAACAGGCCTGATCAATAATCATTTTACATTCGATGCCCGTGCCACACGCATCAGCAGCGACGGTTACATTGACAGGGCTGCTTCTAACCTAACGTCTTATTATGTATCGGGAGGTTATTACGGAAAAAAATCGGTGCTTAAAGCTATTGTTTTCAGCGGGCAGGAAAAAACATACCAGGCATGGAACTACGTTTTGGAAGACAGTATTAAAGCGGGTAACAGAACCTTTAATTCCTGCGGCTTATACCACGATGCTAAGGGCAATATTAAATACTATATTAACGAAACCGATAATTATAAGCAAACTAATTACCAGTTACATTTTATCCACACGTTCAATAGCCGCTTAAGCTTTAGTGCTACCGGGCACTATACCGCAGGTAAAGGATATTATGAGGAATACAGGCAGGGTGAATTATTAAGTAAATATAAAATGCCCAATGTCATTACGCCGAACCTGGATACCATTACCACTTCGGATGTGATAAGAAGACTTTGGCTGGATAATGATTTTGCAGGCGCTTTAGGAAATATTAATTACAGTCCTACAAACAAATTAAATTTTGTTTTGGGCGGCGGCTATAACACTTATATCGGGAGGCATAACGGTGATGTAATTTGGGCGCAGTTTGCTAACCCTAATGATTTAGATCCGCGTTACTACGATGATAAGGCAACTAAAACTGACGGTAACGTATATCTTAAAACAACGTTTAAACCAACTTCTAAATTAAATGTGTTTGTTGACCTGCAGTACCGTTCCGTTAATTATAAATTTGAAGGGTTTGATACTTCTTTAGTGACTACACAAAAATTAGACGCATCGTACGGCTTCTTTAATCCGAAATTAGGATTAAACTATTTATTGACGCCAAATACAAATGTGTATGCGAGCTACGGCATAGCAAACAAGGAGCCTAACCGTAATGATTTTACACAATCAAGTGCGGTAAGCCGTCCAAAATCGGAACGTTTAAACGATCTTGAAGTTGGCTTAACACAGCGGTTTAAAAACATGAACATCGGTGTTAATGCCTACGATATGGAATATAAAAACCAGCTGGTGTTGAACGGCCAAATAAATGATGTGGGCGCTTACAATCGTGTAAATGTGGATTACAGCTACCGCAGAGGCATAGAGCTGGAAATGAGCGCTAACATTACAAAGTACTTTACGTTTAACGGCAACATTACGCTGTCGCAAAATAAAGTGAAAAATTTTAAAGAATATATTGACAGCAGCGATGTAAATTATACCGTGTTTACGCAGTATCAAAAATCGTATACTACTACCGATATTTCTTTTTCACCCAATGTGATCGCTGCGGCAAACTTTATTTTTAAACCGATCAAAAATTTAGAGATCGCGATCTTAAATAAATATGTGGGCAGACAATATTTAGATAACACCTCGAATGTGAACCGTTCTATTCACGATTATTTTGTTACAGACCTAAGGGTAAACTATACCATTCGTACCCGCTTAATAAAAGAAATAAATATTATCGGCGTGATCTATAATATCTCGAATACGGTTTATGAAACCAACGGGTATAATTATAGTTATTACTCAGGCAGCACGCTTAACACACAAAATTATTTAGCACCGGCGGCACCTACACACTTTATGGTTGGGCTGAACCTTAAATTTTAATTTTGAAATCTTTAACCGTATAGGCACATGATTTTATTTGTGCCTATACGGTTTATGAATCCATACTATTCCTGTACAGTAATTACCATACGAATATCAATTAAAGGCCTGTCATTTTTGCCTGCTTTTGCCGCAGCAATTTTATCTATTACTTCAAGGCCTTCAATTACTTCGCCGAATATGGTATAATTAGTATCCAGGTGCGGTGTGCCGCCAATGGCTTTGTATACCGTTTTATGAGATTCGGGAAATGTGTAATGCGGGGTTTTTTCGTAAGCGTTATCTGTTTTTTGTGTCAGCACTTTTGTATAGCTTACCAAGCTGTCATTATTTTTTTCGGATTTAAACGTATTTATTTTTTGTAATAATGCCGCATTTTCAGGGGCATTCAAAACAGAGTCGCGGAGCTTATTGATAAGGCCTTTGTTAATTCTTCGTTCAAACGATACCAGGTCTTCTTCCGTTCTTACTTTGCCCTGTACAATATAAAACTGGCAACCCGAGGAAGCCCTTGTGGGGTTAACATCATCACCGTTGCGTGCCGCGCAAAGCATTCCTTTTTTATGGAACAACTCGGGTCTTATTTCAGCAGGCACGGTATAGTTGAGGTCACCGTCGCCCAATACCTTAAACCGGTCAGCATGCTTGCTGTCCGGGTCGCCGCCCTGGATCATAAACGCTTCAATAACACGGTGAAATAAAAGGCTGTCGTAAAAATGCTCTTTCGCCAACTTTAAAAAGTTTTCTTTATGAAGCGGTGTTTCGTTAAACAGTTTTATTTTCATAGTACCGTGTATGGTCGAAATCACGATCGTTTCTTTTGAGTAACTCTGAGTAAAGCCCGGTTTACTAAGTGAAAGCAGGGTTAAAAACAATATTATGCGTTTAGGAAACATTTATTTATAATTTTTTATTATATTTGGGGTACAAATATTAATCCTAATTAATTAATATAAAAATGAAAATAAAATTATTTGCAGGTTATTTAGCCGTTTCTCTTTTAGTATTAGGTGTTACAACCTCTTGTGACAAGAAAACCGATTGTAAATTAACCATTACTACGGTAGATGCAGCAGGTTTGCCTTTAGCAAATTGCAAAGTGAAATTATATGCAAATGTTAAAACTTCTTCGGGTTCTACTGTTGAGGCAGATCTTAAGGCTGAAGGCACTTCAGACGGAGGCGGAACAAGTACTTATTCTTTTAAATTACCGGCTATTTTAGATATTAAAGCCATTGGTACCGGTTCCTTATTGGGCACAGGGATTATTAAACTGGAAGAAGGTAAAACCGTTACTAAATCCGTAACCGTTAAATAAATATTTCTTCAACGTATATATAGGATCCTTTCACGTAACGTGAAAGGATTTTTTATTGTATTAATTTTTTGTAAAATGCTATAAGGCCGGCGGCACCGGATCTGTAATCAAATTGTTCTTCCGCCAGTTGCCTTGCATTACGTTGCAACAGGTGTTTTTTAGCCTTATCAGTTAACAGGGAAATTACAGCTTCCGAAAAATCTTTTTCGGTATCCGCTATTAACATGTTTTTGCCGTGCGTATAAGGTATGCCTTCCGCTCCTATGCTCGTTGTAATAATGGCTTTACCGTAAGCAAGGCCTTCCACTAATTTTATTCGTAAGCCGCTACCCGACCATAAGGGCACAAGCATAATATCATACTCCCCGTAAAATTCGGGTGAGCTTGCCACGCTTTCTTTTATTAAAATATGTTTTGAAGCTAAACGCTTAAATTTTTCAGGCATACCACGGCCTGCTAAAACAAGTGTGGCATTGGGCCGTTGCTTTAATACATCGTCCCACACGGTATCCAATAACCAATCAACCGCTTCTTCATTCGGCATCCAGTCCATAGAGGCAAAGTGGAATACAGTTTCGGGATATGCAGGTTGGAGCACCGGGTTGTAATCTGTTAAGTTAATTCCGGTAAGGCATGTATAGAGTGGTGTCCCCGAACACACTGAAGCAATGCTCTTCTTATCCTCATCGGTAATGGTTACTACCGCATCCGCTTCGGCAAAAGCAGTTACTTCAAATGTTTTTAAACGGTTATTTTGAAGCGTTAAATACCATTTTTTGATGGGATTTTTTTCATTTGCTAAATGACGCTCCCAAATCCGGTGTTCTAAATTATGGGCCCTTATCACTATTTTAGCTTTCGAATAATGCCTGATTACCGGTATGTAAGAGGCCATAAACACACCTTCCATCTGTACAATATCAAACGTTGTTTTTTTTAAGATTTCAATGAGTGCCGTTTTAAATTCCTTAAAAAAGAAACGGCTCACAAAATAAGAATGCTTTGACCATAAATTTTTAAAAGCTCCGATAAAGGTTACATCTGTATTTTGATAAACAGACCGGTAATGTGTCCTTTCTTTAAAATTAACCGGTACGGTATCATCGGGCTTAAAATGTTTTTTTGTATTAACGGTCAGCAGGTGCAACTCTATACCGTTACCAATAAGGCCTTCCGCTAAGGTGTACACTGCAATGGAGCTCCCGTCGTTTGTAGGGTAAGGCGCTTTATTACTTAGCTGCAGAATTCGCATCGGATGATTTCATTAAACGGAGAAACAGTTTTTTAACCGGATCAATATAAGACGACAGATCAAAGATGGAAGAATCTTTTGCCGCCTTATAAGTTAAGAAAATAGCTACGGGTAAAAATAAACATAAGGGAAACCATGCCCCGAAGACGACGTTGTAAATGCCTTCTTCCACCATACGTTCGTAAATAATATTAACGATGTAATATAATAGAAAGAAAATCACCGCAACCACCACCGGTAAGCCCATGCCGCCTTTACGGATAATAGCGCCCAACGAAGCACCCACAAAAAACAAAACAATACAGGCAAATGAAATATTTATTTTTTTATGCCAGCCCAGTTGGTAATCCGATTTCCTGAATTTTAATCCTTTTACTTCTTCGTTAACGGAATCAATAAAGCCGCTTGAGTTGCGCGCCAGGTTTTGTGCGTTCTCAACACTTCTTCTAAAATCTTCTTTACTTAAATACATGTAAAAGTTTTCAAGGTTTAAATGTTTTGTTTTCATGGCGGCAGTATGGTAAGTGCGCGTAAAAAAGTAATGATCAAACTGGTTTTTCAGGTAGCTGTATTTTTTGTTAATATTAATATCAATCGTATCTACCTCACGGTCTATTTGCCAGATGTTCATCATTTCATGATGCCCTTTAAAAAGCTCCTCTTCGGTGTTCTTCATTTTAAAGTCACTCATGTCTACATTTACATTAAGCTGCTTAAAAAATAACTGCATTAAAGGGCGGGCAGTTTTTTGTGCATCTTCCTTTACTACGTCTTCATACCTCACGCCGTCGTTCAAGGTGATCATTAAATAATTAGTATCTGCCGAGGGTTTCATAAACCCGCTATCGGCATACAGCTGCACGTTATTCCCCATGCCCTCATGGTGGTCGTAAATACTGAGGTTGTAAAGTGTTTTACCGTCTTTATTTTTTTTGTTGGTTTTAATACTGAAGCCTTTCAGCTGATTATAATACACACCTTCTTTAATGCTTAGGGTAGGTTTTGCCTGGCGAATATCCCATAGCAAACGCGCCGATTTCAACGTAATGCTTGGCAACGTAAAATTGTTAAAGACAAATGTAATACCCGCTAAAAAAACAATAAAAATAAACAAGGGGCTTATAATTCTGAACAGTGAGAGGCCGCACGATTTCATGGCAGCCAATTCATAATTTTCGGCAAGGTTGCCAAAGGTCATAATAGACGATAGCAGCACAGCTAAAGGCATAGCAACAGGGATAAAGGTAATAAAGGAATAGGCGAAAAACTTTGTAAGTACCCAAACGGTCATTCCCTTGCCGATAATATCGTCCATGTAAGTAAATACGTGGATCAAAAAAAAGACGAACACACCGATGAACAGCGTTAAAAAAAACGGGGGTAAATAAGCTTTTAATAAATAGGTATGTAAAACTTTCGGTTTCAGATAGAGTTAATTTATTTCAGACTATAATTATAAAATGCCTCATGGTATCCGCTTAAGTAAGGCATTTGTTTTTTAGCAAAGGCCTAAATTAAAGGATATTTTTTAATGAATATAGCCAAATTATCTAAACTTTGCTATTTTTGTATGATATGATTAACGGTAAAAAAATTGTGGTGGTGCTGCCTGCATACAATGCGGCTTTAACATTAAAAAGAACATATGATGAAATCCCTTTTGACATTGTAGATGATGTCGTTTTAGTTGATGATCACAGCAAGGATAATACTTCTGAAATAGGAAGGCAACTCGGCATTAGGCATGTCATCCGTCATGAACAAAATAAAGGTTACGGCGGCAATCAAAAAACGTGTTATGATAAAGCGCTTTCTATCGGTGCTGATATTGTAATTATGCTGCACCCCGATTACCAGTATACGCCCAAGTTAATTCAGAGCATGAGTTATATGATCGCTAACGATCTGTTTCCTGCTGTGTTTGGTTCCCGTATTTTAGGGAAAGGCGCGTTAAGAGGCGGTATGCCCATGTATAAATATATTTTTAACCGTTGCCTTACTTTAACTCAAAATATTTTAATCAATCAAAAATTAAGCGAGTACCATACAGGCTACAGGGCATTTAATCGTGAGATCCTGGAAACGATCAGTTACCATGAAAACTCTGATGATTTTGTATTTGATAATCAAATGATATCGCAAATATTTTATGCGGGCTTTGAGATCGCGGAAATTACGTGTCCTACAAAATACTTCCCGGAAGCCAGCTCTATTAATTTTAGGCGCAGTATGAAATACGGCTTAGGCGTGTTAGGTGTTTCCTTTACACACTTTTTTAATAAGCTGGGTTTAGCAAAAAATAAAATTTACGTTCGTAAAAAATAAACAGAAAAAATGATAAGAATAACGTTTGCAGTAACACTGTTCGTATCATTTTTTTTAACGACAGGGTGTAAGGAAAAGAAAGAACCGGATGAAGACGATCAACCCCTCGTTACAACCACCGGCTCGGGGCCTAGTGTTGACAATGCTTTAGGTTACGGTGTTTTAAATAAAGTAAAAGGAATCTGGAACGGGCCTGTCACCTCTACAACTCCTTTAGGCGGTTACCCCGAATGGATTGTTGATTTTAGGCCTGTTTCCGCAAACCAGGTTTCTGCAAAAAATGAATTGGATACGCTTAACGATATTCACATGTCGTTTTTTATTGCACTCTATAACAATCAATACAAGGTGGCTTTCCGCAACGGGGGCTCTTTTAACGGCATGCACCGTGTCTCTTACTTTTTGGCAGACAGTGTTTCTGAAACAGCCAATCATTATTTTTACCGCTTTGCCGAAATCGTAAAAGGAAAAAGCAGGGCTTATACCGAAGTACTTTTAAAAGATGACAGCTTAATTATTAAATCTTTTACCAATAAATACAATACCTTAGCGAGTGCTGCACCACATATGACATGGATGGCAAAGTTGCAGGATTCTACTTCCGCTTCAGCCGCCGTATCTCACTTTAGTTTTCCGCAAAAAAGTATGACAAAAGATTTTTCTGCGGCATTTGTGGGTGTGAGTGAAGCTGTGTATTATAATACTACCGGCGAACCTTATCCTGAAACAGCGCAGCCGTATTTAGGACAAACCACCGCAAGCTATACTTATGATGCGTCTCATGTGCCTAATGCGTCTAAAAAAGTATTTATGTTTATTACCACGCAGCCTTTAATAAGCGGCGGTGTTTATAACGCGGCAAACTTAAAGTACCGTTCCCGTTATGTGATTTTAGCGGCTAACGACCTGCATTTTGTATTTAATTATATGCACCCGGGGAGTTATTATTTATATGCTTTTTACGATGCCGACGGTAACGGTTATCCTAACAGCGGTGATTGGTTTAGTGCGTTGGGTACTTCATTCAGCTTAGGCGATAAAGGAACGACAAGTGTAAGTACACAAATTAATTATACGATCCCTTAGAGTAATTTATGCTGAATTTGATTCAGTATCTCATGAGATTCCGAATCAAGTTCGGAATGACGGAATAAAGAAGTTTATATTAGCCCCAGGTCCTTAATCCATTCACTGATATCTTTTCCTTTAGGAAGCAACTGTGCACTGATGCCGGTTTTTGCTGCGCCTTCCACATGCTGTTTGGTATCATCTATAAATATGGTTTCTTCGGGTATTAAATGATTTTCCTTTAATACGTATGCAAATATTTCGGTATCCGGTTTGCGCATGCCCATACGGCACGAGTAATATACTTTTTCGAAGAAGGGTTCGAGGTTAGCATAGCCGCGCGTTTGCAGAAGGTGCTTCTCAAATTCTTTAATGTGTGTTTCGTTGGTATTGCTTAGTAAAAATAAGCGGTAATGTTTTTTTAATTCCTTTAATAGGTTTAAACGGTGTAAAGGGAAATCGAGCAACATGGCATTCCAGGCCTTGATCATGGCATCTGCTTCAATTTCGGTTTCTAACGCTACTTTGAGGCCATTAAAAAAATCGGATTCGCTCGCCATGCCTTTATCAAAAAGGTCGAACAACGGCGTTTGGTGAAGTTGAGTATACACTGCTTCAAAAGGCTTACCGGAAAGTTTATCAAATTCTTCAATAGTACGGGGGGTATCAAGGTTTATAATGACACCGCCGAGGTCGAAAATTATATTTTTTATTTTACCCATATATTTTGCTAATACGTTACAAATATATATTTTTGCAGCCTTATATCTGAATTAGGTATAATTGCTCCTATAGCTCATTCGGTTAGAGCAACTGACTCATAATCAGTAGGTGCCTGGTTCGATTCCAGGTGGGCCCACAAAAAAGTGTAGAAAATTATTTTTTCTACACTTTTTGTTTTTCAGATTTAATTGAATAATGA
>JBBRHI010000053.1:0-10452 GCA_038222995.1 Bacteroidia bacterium
GCAAATAGGATATTGAGCGGCCTTATTAAAATAATTAAGCCTAATAAAGCGCCTAAATATAGAACATACTTTATTTTAGGCGTTGTGAAATACCGAACCGTATAATACAGGAAAACGGAAAACACGGAAAAGGTATACGCGTGCGACATAGCCGAATCGGCTGTAGAATAATACAAAAGATTAGTGCCGAAAAAAATAACGAATATGCTGAGCGCCGTAATGGGTTCAGAATAATAGTGTAATAATAACCTGCGCAAATACAATAAGCCGAACGCTAAATAGAACAAACCTGAGTACTCAATACATAAATGGTAGATCCCGGAATATCCTGAAGGCTCGTATCCTAAGGGTTGCGCTAACGCATGGGCAGCAAAAAAAAATGGTGCAAATAATACAGACATACCCATGGAATATTTAAGGATATGATGTCCCTCCTTATCATCTACATAAGCATACCTTACACCCGTATAATGTTTATAATTTTGCGGAGTTATAAAATCCAGCTTTATATCTTTATCAATAAAGGCAGCAGGCAGATAGCTGTAGTATCCCAGCACATCCCAGGCAATAACCTGTTGATTTTTGTGCTTTACTAAATTTAAGTGAACTTCGGTAATAGTTAAACATATAAGTATTATACTTATAAAGGAAGGCTTTTTGGTGATATAGGTAAAGAGTTGTTTCAATTAAACTTCTTGTAATAAAACTGACTTACCAAGCCATTTCAGGGCATCTTCCTCGTTCGAAAATAAACGGGTACTTACTTCGGGCTTATTTACTTTAATGAAAAAATTGGCAACAATTCTTACCGAAACCGAATTAACAAGAAAGGCATCGGCCAGCCGGTATTTTTTTATATAATCTGATGCCGCGTAAAATGCTCTTGCTTCTGTTGTAGAAGTGAGGTCTCCGCCAAAATCAATAACAGCCATATGTTTTTTTTCACCCATAAATTCAGCTACATCATTTATCATTTCGTTAATACGGGCTACATCAATTTCCATGTTCTGCTTTACACGGTAAAACAGGATGTTGTTTGTTTCGTCGTACTCTAAATAAGCCAGGTTATCTCGTTTAACTCTCATAATTAATCGCTAAAAGTAATCATTCTATTTAATTTAAGTTTCATTCAAATAAATCATAAAATGGCATAGTATTATAAGTATTTTCTATTAGTTTTGGCTATGGCCCGGTTAATATGAAAATAGGAAAGGTATTTAAAATAGGCGTATGGATGTGTTTTGTTCTGTGCGCGTGTGTGGTTCCGCCGCGTTCGTTCAATCATTCAAAACAACCGCCGCCGCCCGATTATGCGCAACATAAATACTGGGCTGCTTTACCGGATAAAAAAGACAGTGCCGATTTTGAATTGCCTAAATACGGGATAGTGCAGGACCAGGAGCATGCAAAGGCAGATGTGTTTTTTGTACCGCCCACCAATTATATAAGTGGTTTTACATGGAATGTAAGTGTAGACGATTCCCTGGCTAACTCCATTACTGATAATATAGGCTGTAAGATTTTAGCAAGTGTTTATAACGCCAGCTGCAAAGTATACGTGCCGCGTTACCGTACCGCTATTTTATATTCATATTTTGCGAGGGGAAAAAATTCGAAAAAGGCTTTCAGCCTTGCGTATGAAGACGTGAAAGCCGCCTTTCGGTATTATTTAAAACATTATAACAAGGGAAGGCCTATTGTGATTGCTTCTCACAGCCAGGGAACAGATTATGCGATTGAACTGGTGAAGGATTTTTTTGATAAGGATACAGTGCTCAAAAAACAATTTGTGGAAGCTTATTTAATAGGAAGGCCAATTTATGATACTACATTTAAACAGATCAAACCTTCTTATTCTGCCGGCTCTTTTGGCGGTTATGTAGTATGGAATACTACCTCTTACCATACTAATACATTTTACGGCGAGCATGTGGGGAAAGTTTTAGGCGTTAACCCACTGAGCTGGAGAGGTGATACCGCTTATGTTCCGTATTCGTTTAATAAAGGCGGCCTGCCTTTTACCACTAACAGGGTCGATACAGCTATTGTAGATGCAAAGCTTGCCCCGTCGGGGTTTTTATGGGTACATAAACCGGAAGGTAAATCGCCGGAAGAATACCCGGCAATAAATACCTTTTATTATCATAAGGATGACTACAGTTTTTTTTACATGAACATTCGTGAAAATGTAGCTTTGCGTGTGAGCGAATATTTAAAGCAGCACAAAAACGGAAAAATAAATTAGCCGTGCTTCTTCCAGTAACTTTTACCGTAGCCGCAAAATATTTCCTCTCCTTTTTTAATATTACGCGTGGCAACAATACAGATCGTATCATCTTCATCAATTGTAATTTTACCTTTGTTCTTATAGCCCGATCCCTCTAACCCTGCAGCGTCATTGGCATATTTGGCAAAACATTTTGTTTTTCCCGAATCCATAATGGTGCCGTCAAGCATACTTATAAAATATTTATCGTTGCCTTTATTAGCTCTTAAAGTTGCCTGCAGGTCGGTTAATATTTCACCTTTAAAGGTAGCAATTACTTCATCCTTATAAATGTTTACGGCAGTGTATAAACCGTTACCCGAATTTGGTAATTGCGATACGGCCACGTATAAATAATCAGCTTCTAAAGCTTCTATTTTATTGTTGGTTGATTTCAATGAATTTGTTTAAGGCGCTAAATGTAGTAATTCATTTTTTATAAGAAGATCATTTAATTCAATTAAATTTTGGCGTATCCGCCGGTCTTCGTGTCGGGCTGTTGCTATTCGCTTTCCGCAAGAAGATGCGAAAGAACTCAGACATACTACTCCGGCCCTCGCATAATCATTCCCATTTTCCGCTTTCCCTTTTTCATTATTTCTTACAAAATCTCCTTCGGCACTATTCTTCGGGTCCATGTATTCAGTTGTTTTTTCTTCCCTGCTTTATCATCGGGGTTTGAGGTGAGGGTGGTTTCCCAGGCATTTTCCGGTTTAAACTCTGTTTCCATTCCCTTTAAAACGCCGGCGGTTATTTTTTGAGAATGAATAATGGCAATGCATTCTGTATTTAAATTAGCACTGCGGGGATCTAAGTTAAACGTGCCTATTACCGTAATGTCTCCGTCAATTACCATCGATTTAGCATGCAGCCCGAACGTAGGAGCATAGTTTAATTTTTTTTGCAAGGCACCGGTCATCATTTTAAAACGGTTTTCCGCATCGGGTCGGAATTCAAAAATGCGGATGCCTGCTTCCAGTAATTTTTTCCGGCATTTCCGGTAGCCTGCAAAGGCTTCTAAATTATCGGTTGATGAAAGGCTGTTTGTCAGTATGCGGATTTTAACACCCCTCTTAACCGCTTCGCGAAACAATGCTTCACCGTTTTCGGTAGTTATTAAATAAGGAGATTGAATATCAACAGATGTTTTCGCATTTTTAATCAACTCAACTAATGCGGATGTTGTAACACCGCCGCCAACACCGGCTTTCCGGTCATATTTGCCGGGAATATCGGAAACAAAGTTAACACTGTCTAACCATACTAAATCGCCCGATGTTTGAATGGCTTTAAAAGCAGAAGGAAGGTTTTTAATTTTTTCACGTACCTGCGGCCAAAAGTTATCGGGGTTACAGGCGTATTGATGTAATCTTTCAAATTTATCCTTCGCTTTAAAATCATTTCCTTTTTCTTCCACTAAATCGGTAACGGCTACACTCAGGGTGTCATTCCAAAACTCTTCAAACGATCTCTCAATAGTGGCAGCTGTTTTTCCCATAAGTAATACATCCCGGTCGCGGAAATTATAATCGTGATCGTAATCAAAATACTCATCGGCTATATTACGCCCGCCCGTAATGGAAATTTTTCCGTCAACCGTAAAGGTTTTGTTGTGCATGCGTTGATTGGAATTAATAAAATCGCGATCGAACTTAGTAAGCTTTTGAATAATATTTTTACCGAGGTTAACACCCGGGTTGTAGATTTTAATGGAAATGTTTTCATGCGAATCCATCGTTAAAATTTCATGTACCCCGGCCTCCACCATCATATCATCAACCAGTATGCGAACTTTTACGCCCCTGTCTGCCGCACGCACTAAGTAATCGCAGGCAATGAGGCCAACGTTATCCGTTGAAAAAATAAAGTATTGTATATCAATTGTTTTTTCGGCGTATTCACTTAACCAAGCACGGGTTACCATGGAGCCGTCGCCGTCTTCCAAAACAAACACACCTGTTTTGGTTTTCATAAGCTCTTCTACCGGTTGTAATTCTTTGGAAAGTGTGGTAGAATCGTTGCGGTGAATGCTTGCACAGAAGTCTTTTGCTTGTGCGGGCAGAACTTCCGGTACATCAGTAGAGCAGGAGTTGAGTATTAAAGCAACGCAGAGACCTGTTAAAAAAAAGAGAGTGTTGCAAAAAAATCGTTTCATAAAAAGGAATTTGTTCAAAGATATAAATAATCTTTAGGCAGTGCTGTTACTTCGGTTACATAAGAGATCAATCCTATTAACGGTTTTTATTACCTTTACAGTCATTTCAAAAACTTATTGTGTCATTCGATCCTTTACATATAAACCTTCCCATTACAGAGATCATCCCTTCGCTGCGGACTAAGGTGGAGAAACACAATACGCTTATTATACATGCGCCTCCCGGGGCCGGTAAAAGCACCTTGTTGCCTCTGGCTTTATTAGATCAGCCAATTCTTAAAGGAAAAAAGATCATCATGCTGGAGCCGCGCCGGCTGGCTGCTAAAACCATTGCTACGCGCATGGCATCCTTATTGGGTGACGAAGTGGGCCAGACCGTCGGGTATCGCATTCGGTTTGAAACGCGTGTGAGTAACCTTACAAAAATTGAAGTAGTCACAGAAGGTATTCTCACCCGCATGCTTCACGGCGATAACGCCCTTGAGCAAGCCGGCATAGTTATATTTGATGAGTTCCATGAACGCAGCCTGCATGCCGATCTTGCCCTGGCTTTATGCAGGGAAGCCCAACAGGTATTAAGGCCCGACCTTCGCATAATTATTATGTCGGCCACCTTAAATATGCCGGAGCTTACCGCTTTATTAAAAGCACCCGCCTTAGAAAGTAAAGGCAGGCAATACCCTGTAGAAATAAAATACGGAAATGATGCCGATCCTTTTTTACTGCCCGAACTTATTACGCAAACCGTTATACAAGCCGTAGCTGCACACGAAGGGGATGTATTGGTATTTCTTCCCGGTGAAGGAGAAATAAAGCGTGCGGAAGGGTTATTGAAAGAACGTCTGCCGGCATTTGCCATCCATCCTTTATACGGTAAGTTATCGCACAAGGAACAGCATGCCGCCATTATGCCAAGTACAAACGGCAAACGAAAAATAGTACTGGCAACTTCCATCGCTGAAACCAGCTTAACTATTGAAGGCATTCGCATTGTTGTAGACAGTGGTTTTGCACGCGTATCCCGTTTCGATCCGGGTTCCGGTTTGTCACGGTTGGAAACCGTGCGCATTTCAACTGATTCGGCCGATCAACGTGCAGGGCGTGCAGGGCGCTTAAACGCGGGCGTATGCTATCGTCTTTGGACAGCGGCAACACACCGGCGCTTATCGGAACACAGTGTACCCGAAATTATGGAAGCGGACTTGACGTCGCTGGTGCTTGACATGGCGCAATGGGGCGTGACCGATATTATGGAACTTACCTGGTTAACGCCTCCGCCTAAAGCAGCATTGGCCCAAGCGAGTGATACGTTGCACCGGTTAGATGCAATGGAGAACGGACGTATTACGGCGCACGGAAAAAAGATACACAGTTTGGCATGTCACCCCCGTATTGCACATATGCTGCTTATGGCGGGAGAAACAAAAGCGGTTCAGCTTGGAACAGACATTGCCGCTTTGTTGGAAGAACGTGATCCCTTGCCTGCTGAATCAGGTATTGATATTAACTTACGGATAGAAGCGTTACGAAGATCAAGAAAGAACGGAAACAGTTTCGGCAGTTTTGCTCGCATCGAAAAAGTTGCGGCATCTTACAGAAATTTATTAAGCATTGAGCCCGACAACGGCCCTGTGGAAGTATTTGAAACCGGTTTATTATTAGCGTATGCTTACCCTGAACGCATAGCCTTTGCAAGGCCGGGGAATAATGCACAGTTTCAATTGGCAAACGGAAAATATGCAACAGCAGGCCATAAAGATGACCTGGCACACGAAGCCTGGTTAGCAGTGGCACATATGGATCTGCGCAGCGGGCTTGGAAAAATATTTTTAGCGGCACCTTTGAACCCGCGTGATTTGAAAGATATGGTGAAAGAGCAGGACACGATTACCTGGGATACGCGCCGCGGAGGGCTTATTGCCACACGTGAATTAAAGATCGGCAGTATTGTGCTGCAATCAAAACCATTGCCTTCGCCCTCGGAAACACAACGCACCGAAGCGATATTACATGCGTTGAAAACGGAAGGGGAACAACTGCTTGATTTTAATGGGCACATGGTGCAGCTTCAAAACCGGATCTTAAGTATGCGTGTGTGGGAACCCGCAGCCGGTTGGCCTGACGTTACCATAAATATGTTGCTTGAAACCGCTAAGGAGTGGTTAAACTTTTACCTAAAAGAGGTGAAGAAGCCGGAAGACCTGAGAAAAATAGACCTTGCCGAAGCGTTACTGTACAGTCTTACACAGGAGCAACAAAAGGACCTTAACCGCTTAGCACCTTCAAAACTGGAAGTACCAAGCGGTTCAAAGATAGGGATCACTTATTTTCCTAACGGTTCAACCCCTGTGCTATCTGTGCGTTTGCAGGAAGTGTTCGGCCTTAACGATACACCTACCGTTAATAACGGTAAGCAAGGCATAGTCATGCATTTGTTATCGCCGGGTTATAAGCCTGTACAGGTAACATCTGATCTTCGCAGCTTTTGGAAGAACACTTATTTTGAAGTAAAGAGTGAATTAAAGCGACGCTACCCTAAACATTCGTGGCCGGATGATCCAATGGCAGCAACGCCTGTGGCTAAAGGAAGAAGTACTAAAAAGTAGAGAATCTGTTACCGGCTTATTCTACCTGTATGAACGATTTAACCTTAAGCAAATGATCATTTGAGAGTCTGTTTCAAAATTGTTCTTGAGTATGTGCAGAACAAAAGGTTGTTTAATTCTACGCGGTTAATCGACAAAACAAAAAAAAGCCCCGAATAAATCCGGGGCCTGCACATTAAAAAATGAAGTATATCCGTCGATATACCTCCGTAAAGGTATGTAAATTTATAATGGCATACTTAAGTTTAAACCATTACGTAAAATTACGCGGTTGTTTGGTTTAAAGCATTGTAAATTAAAGTGTAAAGGCCTGTAAAAAGATCTTTCCGAATTCAATGTCTCGGTTTCCAGTCTCATCCGGAAAACTCTCAAAGTGGTTTTCCAGGTCAACCAATACCGCACAAAACTCCGTGTGGATCATGGTCTTCAATTCTTTAATGTCTTCCGTATTATACTGCGGTTCTGCGTAAAGGTTTGATAAGCTTTCTACTTGAGCTGAAAGCTCAGAATAACCCATATAAATATCTTCGCCTTGTGTATTATTATAATACTGTGCTACTTCATTTAAGCAAATGGAAATATTTTGGTAGTAAAGGATGTTGTTTATTCCCGTTTCAAAAGGATCGCTTTCTAAAATGCGTGTATACGGATTGGTTTCAGTTTTTATCATGTCTCTTGGTTTTTTATAATTCCAAAAGTAACAGGATATATAGCAGAGTGTTGCTATAAATTGTTGCAATTAGGATGTAAGTTTACAGCCACTCTAACTCAATTCCAAATCGTAATTAGCTTCGCCTCTCACCACAACTTGATAACTTCTGTAATCACTAACAATTTCATTAAAGCTTGCGCCGGGTGTATTAAGGCGATAGGTCATTTCAACGCCGTCCGTTTTCTCAAGGTGCAATGTAATGTCTCCCGTGTTAAGCGTTAATTTTAAGCGCGTGTGAGGTGCAAGGTTTAATTTGGGTGAAGATTCTGCAGTAGTGTAGTTCATATATGTTAGAATAGCAGGTTAAGAGTGTCTGTGTTTATTAATACTATAAAATAAATACCGAAAGTTATACGTTATGTTGTACTGATTTACATGGTAAAAAAAGATACAAATGCTTATACCGTAGGCTGCTCGAGCAGTGTGTTAACACGGTCTACCAGGTCAATCATTTCAAACGGTTTCGTTAAAATAGCGCTTACTTTTACTTCGGTAGCGCCCAGTACATCTTTGTCCATACCGGTTACTAAAATAATAGGCGTGTGTGCAATGGTTTTGTGGCCTCTTATGTATTCCACTACATCTAATCCGCCGGCAAAGGGAAGCATCACGTCTGAAATTACCAGATCAATGGCTTCGGTATCCAATACAATAAAAGAGCTTTTAAGATCGGAAGTAATGATCACATGATGTCCTTCTTCTTTAAGCGAAGCGGCAACCATGCCCGAAATAAAATCTTCGTCTTCAATTACCAAAATTGTTTTTGCGTCGTCGTTTATCATAATTATATTTAAAAATAGTTGGATTAAAGGTACTATTTGTTTTAAAACACCCGTAAAATTCGGATCACATAAGGGTTTAATTTAAACATTTTAACACGTTACAAAATTTTATGCCGGCGCATTTTAAATACTTTTAGCTTATATAAGTATTGAAGTATATTACGATCACAGAGAAGAAATATTAAAAGCTCCGCGTTTCTTTTACTTCCCGATACAAAACTTAGAAAAAATATTATCCAGCAAATCCTCATTGGTTACCTGCCCGGTAATTTCACCCAAAGCTTCCAAAGCGTAACGAATGTCGAGTGCAAGGAAATCGCTTTGTATATTATGTGTTAAGCCTTCATTTACTTTTAATAACGCTTCGTGCGCTTTGTTAAGCGCATTCACATGGCGTGAATTGGTCACAATGGTATCGGTTGTATTGAGGGTGCGGGTGTCGAATAAATTGACCAATGTTTTTTTAAGCTCCTCAATGTTGTTTTGTTCTTTTGCCGAAATAAATAAAATAGAGGGCACATCTTCAAATTCTTTTTTAAGCTCCTCCAGGTTTTCAAAATCAATTTTATTTCCCACGATCACTAATTGCGACGTGCCGATGTGTTCTTTAATTAAATTCATTTCCAGTTCCAGGTCACCGCGGCTCAGCTCATGCGTATCGAACAGGTAAATGATGATAGCCGATTTTTTAATAGCATCAAAGGCTTTGTTCACGCCAATTTGTTCAATGACATCGGTGGTGGTACGTATCCCGGCCGTATCAATAAAGCGAAACAACACTCCTTCAATAATTAATTCGTCTTCAATGGTATCGCGCGTTGTACCTGGTATCTCGCTGACGATGGCACGGTCATCATCCAATAACACATTTAGTAAAGTAGATTTGCCTGCATTGGGTTTCCCTACAATTGCTACAGGAATACCATTCTTAATTACATTCCCCACTTCAAAGCTTGAAATTAATTTTTCAATAATGGATTGTATGGTATGGATCAGTTTTTTTAGATCGGTGCGGTTTGCAAACTCTACATCTTCTTCGCTAAAATCAAGCTCCAACTCAATTAAAGAAGCAAAGTTAACAAGGTTCTCCCTCAGCACTTCAATTTTACTGCTAAAACCGCCGCGCATGTGCTGCATAGCTACCTGGTGCGAGGTTGAAGAATTGCTCGCTATCAGATCGGCTACTGCTTCTGCCTGCGACAGGTCCATTTTACCGTTCAGGAAAGCGCGCAACGTAAATTCTCCCTGTTGCGCGGGCCTTGCCCCATGCTTAAATAACAGCTGTAAGATCTGTTGTTGTATAAACACCGAGCCGTGACACGCAATTTCTACAATTTCTTCGCCCGTATAACTGTTGGGGGCTTTAAATAAAGTAATAACCACTTCGTCAATAATAACCTCGTTTTCTGCCAGTAAGGCAAAGTGTGCGGTATGGCTGTTGCGGTTAGCTAATTGCTTTGGCTTTAAGTTTTTGGTCTTTGCTATTTTTTCAACGATAGATATGGCATTTTCGCCGCTCAATCGTATAACGGCAATTGCTCCTGCGCCCTGCGGGGTGGATAATGCCGCTATTGTATCCTTATTGAGTGTATAATGTGCCATATTTAATTAAGTAAACAAATTTATAACTATTTGCTTCACCTAAAAGGATTTTCCTTAAATTAGCGCATCAAATTATAAAATCAATACCCTCGAAACTATAATTAAACAATTCAAAAAATCTCTAATTAAATAATAATCATATGGGCGTTTTAGTCGGAAAAAATTCAAAAGTAATAGTTCAGGGTTTCACAGGCGGGGAAGGTACTTTCCATGCTACACAAATGATCGAATACGGTACCAACGTAGTGGGCGGTGTAACACCCGGTAAAGGCGGTACTACACATTTAGACAGACCTGTGTTTAATACGGTACAGGAAGCGGTTGAAAAA
>JBBRHI010000054.1:0-10421 GCA_038222995.1 Bacteroidia bacterium
AAGAAGAACCTTCCTTTGCATTCTATTCTTCCAGGTTGGGAGTGCGCTACACGGATATTATTGACCTGTATAAGCAAAAGATACAAACCAATCCTAAATTTGAATTAAAGCTTCTGCATTTCTTTATTAATAACGGAATTAAGGATACTATTTATTACTGGACCGAATTAAACAAGTGTCTTAATATATATAAGGACTTAAAAAAGATTTGTCCTACACTGGATTCATTGAACATTGGAGGCGGTATGCCTATTCGTACTTCATTAAGTTTTGAATATGATTATGAGTATATGGTGGAAGAGATTGTTTCTCAAATTAAAACATTTTGTGTAAATCATGAAATTGACGAGCCTAATATCTTTACGGAGTTCGGATCGTTTACAGTAGCGGAAAGTGGGGCAGCTTTATATTCCATTATTGATCAAAAACAACAGAACGACCGTGAACAATGGTATATGATTGACAGTTCCTTTATTACGACGTTGCCTGATACATGGGGCATAAAACAACATTTTATTATGTTGGCCATTAACAATTGGGACAAGCCTTACATACCTGTTAATTTAGGAGGTTTAACCTGCGACAGTATGGATTATTATAATACCGAAGCTCATACAAACCAAGTGTTTCTTCCAAAGATAGACAAGGCTGATAAACAGCCTTTATATATAGGGTTTTTCCATACGGGTGCTTACCAGGAAGCATTAAGCGGATATGGCGGAACGCAGCATTGTTTAGTCCCTGCGCCTAAGCATGTATTGATTGATAAGGATGAAGACGGAAAATTAACTACTAAGCTTTTTGCTAAAGAACAAAGTTATAAGTCGATGTTGAAAATTTTGGGATATTAATTTGCGGGATTAAAGCAAATGAGTATCTTTCGATTTCATTAACTTACCCCTTGATACACACTAAAAGAATATTATCGATCTTTTCAATTGTTTCGGTTTGCGTACTAAGCTCTTGCGGCGGTAAAAGAACCGAAAATTCCTTAACCGAAGGTTTAATTGAATATAGTGCTTCAGTGGTTGATGAATCGCATCCTATGGCAGGACTGGCTCCCAGCTCGGCTACCGTTAAGTTTAAAGATAATAAATTTGAATTGGAAATGAGTACGATGGGTATTTTTAATACATCCTTCGTAAGTAATCCTACAGACAGAACTTTAACTCAAATGGTTAAGTTTATGGATATTAAAAATGCCTGTATTGAAAAAGAATCAGACCTTATCGCAGGAAATAAAGATTACGCCTTAAAGCTTGAGGAAACGAAGGATACTAAAAAGATAGCAGGTTACAAATGTAAAAGAGTTAAAGCGACCATGGTCAATGATCCGTCTGTTTCGTTTGATGTATATTATACAGATGAGCTTGGTTTAGACAGTATTAATCAATTATCTCCGTACCGGGGAATTAAGGGAATGCTGATGCAGTACCGTTTAAAAAAATTAGGCCTTGAAATGTGTTTTACGGCAACCGCGGTAAAAAAAGAGGAAATAAAAGATGAGGTTTTTGAAGTTCCCGCGTACTATAAAATAGTAACCCGCAGCGAAATGGAAAAGCTTTTTGTTGATATACAAAAATAATCAGGTACAGTGTTGCCGCACTTACTATATAATAACCATTTAGCATATTTTATTTTACGATCCTAAAGGAATTGCTAATATTGTAACAGATAAACGATTCATATTCTATAAATCAAAAAAAACAAAAACATGAAAATTAAATTTTTATCAACGTTAGCTTTAGCTGTGATGTCAATAGGATCATTACAGGCACAAATTAAAGAAGGATACATCCTTTATGATATGAAAATTGAAGGCTTACCTCCTGAGCAAGCTGCTATGATGGGTGATATGGAAACTAAAGTAACGTTTAAGAACGGAAAATCTTTAACGGAAGTTAACTCCATGATGTTTTCTCAGCAAATGGCCGCTGATGATAACGGAATGACCATGTTAATGGAACAAATGGGAAATAAAATTGCCGTTAAACAAACCAAAGCGGAGATCGAAAAAGAAGAGGCTAAAATGAAAGATAAATCTCCTGATCCTAAAATTGAATACATTAACGAAACTAAAACCATTGCCGGCTACGAATGTAAAAAAGCAATTATTACGGTAGTTGATAAAGACAAAAAAGAAAATAAAGTAGAGATGTGGTATTCTGAAAAGTTTGATAACCCTAACAAAGAAGGCAGAGGACGCGGACAGAACATTATGAAAGGCTTAAAAGGTGTTCCGTTTGAATATTCAAGTTCCATGGGTACTATGAAAATTAAAATGGTTGCTAAAGAAGTGTCTACAGATCCGGTTGCTGATTCTAAATTTGTTCTTTCAACAGATGGTTATAAAATGATGACTATGGATGAGATCAAAGCAATGCAAGGAGGAAAATAATTTATCTAAAGTAGTTAAGGAAACGTTCTGCAATTTCTGCAGAACGTTTTTTGTTTTTAGTGATTCCAAAGATCATGCTCCCATTTAAAAATAGTCATGCGGATGTTTTCGGCTTCCACTAAAGCATCAATCCCTTTTTGATATTGATCAATGCTACGGTCAAACACATTTGATTCTTTTATAATGCGGCTTGCAAATTGTCGTTTCCAAAAAACGTCATCCAGGCTGCGGCGCTCGGCATCATTTTTAAAATTGTAAATATCGGTTGATGCAAAATAGGGGCGGCACTCCGGAAAATATACCCAAAACAATTCTTTATAATAATCTCTTTCTTCGTTATATTCTAAGGCGGCTATACCCACTATACGGGCTTCCAGCGTCGACTTTTGACGGTCAAAAAACCAATCCTCTTTTATGACATATTTTAATACCCTTGCATAAATGCTTGTTGAATCAACGATCGGAACCATCTGTGTGATCTCATCACCGTTAGGATCATATATTATTTGTGCAACGGTATCTCTTTTAATCAGCCTGTTTTTTACCTCACTTAATTCATACGGGATCATAAACTGATCGTCTTTAAAGGCAATAATGTCCCCGTTTAATATATGCTTTGAAAGCGCCTGAAATAAGGATGTTCTGCAAGGATTATATTCTGTTGGAAAGTAGAACGGTTGATTTTGTTTTTCTCGCATATCAATTTCCCGCCACACTCTTTTTTCCCACATTACATCACCTTCCCGTAAATAGGTATAAGAGATAGATCGTCGGTTGCCAATGTTTTCTTTGTGAAATAAATTACAGGGATTGTCGGGAACGGGAATACGTTTCTGTCTTAAAGTATCTTCGCTAAAAGCCTTGAAACAGTGAGTTATAAGCAAAAACGCGAAACAATAGTGAAGTGTTTTCATGATCGTATGGATTAGTTAGTTAAAACTATAACAATGACCTGATTAAAAGATACACTTTTTAGATTCAGAATACGAGAATGAAATTTACTTCTTTTTGTATTTCTTTTTATTGTAAGTAACGGTTGCGCTTATAAACGTTACGTCAATTAAAGGAATTTTAACCCATTCGCTCATCACACTTGCCCTGAAGAGCAAGTCGGTAGAGCCGAACAAGGAAGCCGCAGCGCCAATGTTCATTGTTGTATCGGATGAGTAAATGCATTCCAGGGCAACAATAAAATCATCATATACTTCAATATTTTGTTTTGATACATCAATAGAATGCACTTCTGTTTTACCGATTGCTTTTACGATGATCCCTTCTTTTAAAACGTTTTCAGTATTTATTACCTTTACAACCCCTATAGGTGTTATCACTCTTTTTAAGGTTTTGCCTTCTATGTAAATGTTAACCCTGTAAATAGCGGTATCATTAGGTTTAACGCAGGTTTTAAATTCAATTTTATCAATAAATGTCTGGTGACCTTTATTAATACTGATCTTATTTCCTAATTCAATTCCAATGGCTTTATCGCTTAGCCCTTTTTCTTTTGCAATACGTTTGGCCGCAGTATCTGAGCTTGTAAATTTTCCCATACTTATACAATCCAACTCAGCTACATTTTTGCTTCCTAATACTCTAACTTCAAATTCGTTAGGCCTTACAACGGTTGTAGCTAATGTATAAACAAGTTCCGTTAAATGTATGGGAACCTTGGTGTCGCAATGCATTTTAAAAGTTGCAAAACTTAAATAGATAGTTTGGTAGCCGATGCAGGAAACTTGGATCGTATCCAAATCCTTTTCACCGGTCATTTTAAAGGTAAAGTTTCCTTCATCATCCGTTATGATACCAAACGCTTTGGCAGGAATGCCAATGTTTACGTAAGGCACTCCTTTTTCATTTTTATCTTTTATACTTCCAACTAAAGTTTGTGCAGCAACGTGTAAAGAAAAAAAGATAAGCAAAAGGCTTAACGTAAAAGCTTTCATGGAAATTAATTAATCTTTATTTTTCTTTCTAAAATAGAATGATAGAGGCACTCCCGTAAAATTAAAGTTTTCACGGAATTTATTTTCCAAAAACCGTTTATAAGCATCAGTTAAATATTGCGGTGAGTTGCAAAAGAAAACGAATGCGCAGGTTCCTTTGATTTGAGTAACGTAATTTATTTTTACGATTTTCCCTTTGGTAGCAGGCGGCGGGTAGTGCTCTATTAAAGGCAGGAAGTAATCGTTAAGCTTACTGGTAGGGATTTTAGTAGATTTATTTTCGTACACTTCCATAGCCACTTCAATCACTTTCATGATCCGTTGTTTTTCGGTAACAGACGTAAAAATAATAGGATAATCACGGAAAGGGGCTGTACGGTCCCTGATTGCTTCTTCCATGTGTTTAGTTGTCATGGTAGATTTTTCTTCGATCAGATCCCATTTATTGATAACTACCATAAAGCCTTTATGGTTTTTATGGATCAGGTGAATAATGTTGAGGTCTTGCGATTCAATGCCTTGCGTGGCATCGATCATCAGCACACAGACATCACAATTTTCAATGGCATTTATGGTACGCATGACACTGTAAAATTCAATGTCTTCGTGAACCTTAGCTTTTTTGCGCATTCCGGCGGTGTCGATCAATAAAAAATCGTGGCCGAATTTATTATAACGGGTATGAATGGTATCACGGGTAGTACCCGCAATGGAAGTCACAATATTTCTTTCCTCGCCAAGCAACGCATTGGTTAAAGAAGATTTCCCGACATTAGGCCGGCCTACTATGGCTATTTTAGGTAAATTGCTGTCATTTATGGCACCCAGATCTTCAGGAAACGCTTTCACTACAGCATCCAGTAAATCACCGGTTCCGCTTCCGCTGTTAGATGAGATGCAATACGGATCTCCCAAGCCTAAGCTGTAAAATTCGGCAGCATATGAATTACGTTCACTGTTATCTACTTTATTGACTACTAAAAAAACCGGTTTTTGACTTTTACGGACAATAGCGGCAACATCTTTATCAAATTGAGTTACGCCATCGGTAATATCCACCATAAACATAATGGATGTACTTTCATCTACGGCTATCTGTACCTGTTTACGGATTTCTCCTTCAAAAATGTCATCGCTTCCTTTAATGTATCCTCCGGTGTCCACTATCGAAAACTCAATACCGTTCCAGTTCGATTTTCCGTAATGTCTGTCACGCGTTACGCCCGGCTCATCATCTACGATGGCTTCGCGTGATTCTGTTAATCGGTTAAATAAGGTTGATTTCCCAACATTGGGGCGACCAACAATGGCTACTAAATTTGGCATATTGCCGCGAAGGTAATAAAATTAAGCCACAAGAGAAAATGTAATATTGCTGCAGCAGAAATGTTATTTACTCTTCGCTGTTTTCATATTATTCACAAAATCATCAAATAAATACCTTGAATCCAAAGGACCCGGGCATGCTTCCGGGTGGTATTGTACTGAAAACGCAGGCTTATCTTTTAACCGAATACCTTCTACGGTAGCATCGTTGAGGTTTACATGGGTGATCTCAATATTTGTATTTTTACCGATATCTTCTACGTTAATCGTAAAGCCGTGGTTTTGAGAGGTTATTTCGCTTTTTCCGGTAATTAAATTTTTTACGGGATGGTTAATGCCGCGGTGCCCTGCATGCATTTTATACGTTTTAATGCCCTGTGATTCGGCCAGCAGCTGATGTCCCAGGCAAATGCCGAAAACCGGTTTGCCGGTATCTGTCAATTGTTTTACCAATGCTATTTCATCGGCCATTACTCCCGGATCACCGGGGCCGTTACTTAGCATAATACCGTCGGGTTGAAAATCCATGATCTCTTTTAAAGAAGTTTTCATTGGGAATACCTTTAGGAAACAGCCCCTTTCAGTTAATGAACGCAGAATATTTTTCTTTGTTCCGAAATCCATAACCGCCACTTTGTAAGGGGCATTTTTATCACCCACCTCATACGTTGTTTTTGTTGTTACCTTCGAAGAAAGCTCTAATCCCTCCATTTTGGGAACTTCTGCCAATAATGCTTTAAGGGCATTAATGTCTGTGTTTTCTGAAGAGATGATGCAGTTCATAGCGCCTTTATCTCTTATGTAACGAACAATAGCCCTTGTATCAACATCACTGATAGCAACGATGCCGTCGTTTTTGAAATAATCTTCCAAGGATTCTGTGGCGCGTTTGCGGGAAAATCCGTCATTAAATTTTTTGCAGATCATCCCTGAGATCTTAATGCTTTCGCTTTCTACCTCCTCTTTTTCTATGCCGTAATTACCTATGTGAACGTTATTCATCACAATGATCTGTCCGAAATAAGAAGGGTCTGTGAAAATTTCCTGGTAGCCGGACATTCCCGTATTAAAGCAAATTTCGCCTGTTGTTGTTCCGATTTTTCCGGCGGCTTTGCCTTCAAATACTTTTCCGTCTTCTAATAAGAGAATGGCTTTTTGCTTGGTTTTGTACTTTAATTGCATAGATTTTTTAGAAGTGTATTTCTAAAAGTCAAAGTTCGGGATAATTTAGATAAAACAAAAGCTATGTTAATAGGTTTTTGAAAGAAACTTGGCAATGTTATATCAAGCGCATTTAAAACTGTATTTGGTTAAATTATCGGGCTGTAACCCGATAATTGATAATATTCGGGCTGTAACCCGATAATTGATGATATTCGGGTTGGAACCCGATAATTTTTCTTATCTTTGAATTCATAAAGAATTTTAAAATAGTACATAGAAGATGAGCACCATCCAAGCCATCATTACAGGCGATATTATTGATTCTACACAGCTTGAAGAAACTGAACGGAAAAAAATGCTCAGCATATTAAAAAAAGTATTTAATGAAATTGAAGATAAAGCAAAGAGATTCGATTTTAAAATATACCGCGGAGACAGTTTTCAGGGTAATTGCCCTAACCCTGAAGCGGCTTTATTAATAAGCTTAAAAATTAAAACGGCTTTATTAAAAGCTAACTTAAATGATACTGCCAAAATGCTTGATGCCCGTTTGGCTATAGGCATTGGGAAGGCCGGTAAAGTAAGTAAGAATATAGGTACTGCCGACGGAGAAGCGTTTCGTAACAGCGGGCAATTATTAAATCCCAAAACAAAAGAAGATTATAAAAAACTAAAAGATTATAAGCTGTTGTTTAAATCTCCCTGGGAAGATGTAAATGAGGAGATGGAAGTTTTGTTATCCGCATTAGACGGGCTGATCAGTAAATGGACCACAGAGCAAGCAGAAGTAGTGTATGAATTATTAAATAACAGAACTCAAACTCAAATAGCCACTACATTAGGCAAATCGCAAAGTTCGATCAGTGAGCGTGTACAAAATGCCAACTGGCTTGCCGTAAGTAATATTTTGCAACGGTACGAAACAGTTATTCATCATCGCATAAAACAAGTATAATGGGATATATCAGTTTTGCATCCGGTTTAATATTGATAAAGCTATTATTAGCACACCTCTTTACTGATTTTATCGTGCAACCGAAAAAATGGGTAGCCGACAAAAGAATTAAAAAACACAAGTCAGGCTATTTATATTGGCACTGCTTGATAGCCGGCTTGAGTTCCTATATTTTATTAATGAATTGGAGTAACTGGTATTTGCCTTTAATTATTATGGTGACTCATTATAGTATTGATTTATGGAAGTTAGCCAAAAGGGATAGCTTCTTTTATTTTTTTATGGATCAAGCCCTGCATATTTTAGTTATTTTAATTTTATGGTTAATGATGGTGTGCGATTGGGAAAATTTTAAATATATTTTATTTGCCGGGGCTAATAATTATAAAATATGGCTGGTGCTCTTGGGAATTGTAATCGTTGTTTATCCTACTCAATACATTATTATGTATGCTACAAAAAAATGGAGCGATTCATTAATCGTTATAGAAGGGGATACATTAAAGGATGCCGGTAAATGGATTGGGATCCTGGAGCGCCTGCTGATCCTGCTGTTTGTATTTATGAACCGTTATGAGGCTATCGGCTTTTTAATCGCCGCTAAATCGTTTATTCGTTTTTCGGGAACAGAGGTAAGAACGCGTTCATTAACCGAATATATTTTAATAGGCACATTTATAAGCTTTATCATTGCTATTACAGTAGGGGCAAGCATTGCCTATTATCTATAAGTTCTTAAAGTTTTTCTTTTAAATATTTTGCAGTATAGCTTGCTTTGCTTTTAGCAACCTCTTCCGGTGTCCCCTGTGCAACAATATTTCCGCCTTCAGCGCCACCCTCAGGCCCAATATCAATTACCCAGTCTGCACATTTTATGACGTCTAAATTATGCTCTATTACAATAATGGAATGCCCGCGCTCAATTAATGCGTTAAATGATTTAAGCAATTTAGCAACATCATGAAAGTGAAGCCCGGTTGTAGGTTCATCAAAAATAAACAGGGTATTAGTGGTTGTGCTACCTCCAATAAGGAATGTAGCCAGCTTAATACGTTGTGCCTCCCCGCCGCTTAAAGTGCTTGATGATTGGCCGAGCTGCACGTATCCTAAGCCAACTTCCTGTAAAGGTTTTAAACGGTCGGCAATTTTTTTACAAAGGCGGCTTGCAGGGTCTTGATTAAAAAAATCAACGGCATCGTCAATGGTCATTTCCAATACATCGGCGATTGATTTTCCTTTGTATACAATTTCTAGTGTTTCGGCCTTAAAACGCTTGCTGTTACAGGCATCGCAAGGCAATTGAATATCGGCCATGAACTGCATTTCCACCGTAATGGTTCCTTCGCCTTCACAAACCTCACAACGGCCTCCGTCTACATTAAATGAAAAATGAGACGGTTTATAGTTGCGAAGCTTTGCCAACGGCTGATCTGCAAATAGGTTACGGATCTCATCGTAAGCTTTTGTATAGGTTACGGGATTACTTCTTGATGATTTACCGATGGGGTTCTGATCAATAAATTCAACGTGATGAATGCTTTTTAAGTTGCCTGAAATTTTATCGCTTTTTATTTTTTCAAAATAACCGTCAATATATTTACGAAGGTTAGGGTATAATACTTTTTTAACTAAGGTTGATTTTCCTGAACCGCTTACTCCTGTTACGCAGCAGAGCATGTTCAAAGGGAATTTAACCGTTAGGTTTTTTAAGTTATTTTCGGTTGCCTCTTTTACCTCAATAAATTCTTTGAATTTACGGCGTGTTTTAGGTACTTCAATTTTTAATTTATTGGTAAGGTATTTGGCCGTAAAGCTTTTACTGTCTTTTAATAATTCTTTATGCGTACCCTGAAAAACCAGGTTACCGCCGTTTGTGCCGGCTTCAGGGCCAATGTCAATTAATTGATCGGCAGCCAACATAATCTCTTCATCATGTTCTACAACTATAACGGTATTGCCTTGTTGTTGTAATGATTTTAATACAACGATCAGTCGTTCGGTATCTCTTGAATGTAAACCTATACTCGGCTCATCCAAAATATATAAGCTGCCTACAAGGCTGCTGCCAAGCGATGTAGCTAAATTAATACGCTGACTCTCGCCTCCGCTTAACGTATTTGCCACGCGGTTTAAGCTTAAGTAACCTAAACCAACGTCGAGTAAAAATTGTAAACGTGAATTTATTTCCAGTAACAACCGTTTTGCAATGGATGTATCATGCTCGTTTAATTTAAGTTTTTTAAAGAACTCCCGTAATTCTGAAACCGGTAATAATACCAATTCCGAAATTCCCCTGTCTCCAACCTTTACATAGTTGGCATCTTTACGCAAGCGTGTACCAAGGCAATCGGGGCAAATTGTTTTTCCGCGGTAGCGGGCAATCATAACGCGGTATTGAATTTTATAGCTTTCTTTTTGCAACATCTTAAAGAAACTATTAATTCCCTCAAAGTAACTGTTGCCGTTCCAAAGAAGTTCGTATTGCGCTTTAGTTAATTGTACAATTGGTTTATGAACCGGGAAATCAAATTTATGAGCGTTTTTAATTAACTGATTTTTATAATGGCTCATGCTTTCACCGTTCCAGCAAGCAACCGCATTATCATAAACAGAAACGCTTTTATTAGGGATC
>JBBRHI010000055.1:0-10413 GCA_038222995.1 Bacteroidia bacterium
GTGTGGCAGATGTGCATTTGAGCCTGGGAGATATATGTTTTTTCCAGAGAGATTATAAAAAAGCATTGGAGCATCATAAAAAAAGCTATGAGCTTTATTTAAAAAATGAATACCGTGTCGCCTTCAGTACGATCTGTTATAAAATAGGATTGGATTATTATGAAGCGAAGAATTACCCGGAAGCATTGATCTATCTGCAAAAAAGTATTGACATGATCGAGAATTCCGATTACGGCGTTAACTCGGTTGCATACCTTAATATAGCACAGATCTACATTTTTCAATTTAAATACGATAAAGCGATGGACTATGCAATGAAAGGATTAGCGATCTCTGAAAAAATGCAGAATAAAGTTGAGATCAGTCACAGCCATATTGTATTAAGCAAAATCTTCAATTCACAAAAAAAATACCCGCAAGCTGTTAAAGAAGCAGAAGATGCTTTAAAGATAGGGAGGGAAACAGAGCATGCTGCCGAAATAAATATGGCAGCCAAACAACTCTATAATATCTACACGGAAACAAAACAAGAAGCTAAGGCAGCTAAAATGAATGAGCTGTACATTGAAACAAAAAACAGTTTGGATAACCAGGAATCTAAAAATGCGCTGCTCGAACAAAAATTAAAATACGAGTACGAAAAAAAAGAATTACTCACCAGATCAGAACATGAAAAAAAGCTGGTAACGCTTACCTCTGAAAGCGATCATAATAATTTGGTAAAGAATATCTGGTTGATCGTGTTTGGCTCAGTAGTAGTTTTATTGACTATTACAGCATTTTTCCTCTACAGGAACTTTAAACAAAAAAGTATTATTACCAAACAGAAAAATAATTTACTGAAACAAAAATTACTGGTTTCACAAATGAACCCGCACTTTATATTTAATTCCTTAAGTGCTATACAAAATTATATCTTTAAACAAGACAGCCTACGCGCGGGTAATTACCTCGCACAGTTCTCTGAACTCATCCGTATGATCCTTGATTTTTCCAGGAAAGATTATATAACCATTGAATCGGAAATGAAATTATTGAATACTTACTTAGAATTACAAAAACTACGATTCGAAAATAAATTTGAGTATGTGATTGAAGTAGATAAAACAATTAATACATCTGAAGTCTGCATTCCCCCTATGTTAGCACAACCTTTTATTGAAAACGCCATTGAGCACGGCATTTTTTATAAAAAAGAAAAAGGTCGTGTGGATGTAAGGCTTTATTATGAAGACACACATTTGATCTATGAAATTGAAGACAATGGTGTGGGGATTGAAGAAGCAATGAAACTTAAAACTAAATTAAAATCATCTTACGAATCCTTAGCAACCGTTATTACAAAAGAGCGTATGAGCGTGTTAAGCGACCACCTGAAAAACAAAACAGAAATTGAAATAACGGATAAAAAATTAATTGATCCCATAAGCACAGGTGTTAAAGTGAAATTCAGTGTTCCATTTAGAGAAATTTAATACATTATGATCAAGGCAGTAATAATAGATGATGAAAACAATAACAGGGAGCTGATCTCTAATCTTTTAAAATCGTATGCCGAAAATATTGAAGTGGTAGGCATGGCCGATTCTGTAGAAACAGGCTATAAATGTATTTTAGACCACAAACCCGGTTTAATCTTTTTAGATATTCAAATGCAGGATGGGACAGGCTTTGACTTATTGAAGCTTTTTGATAAACCCGATTTTAAAGTGATTTTTGTGACGGCTCATGAAGAATTTGCCATTGAGGCCTTTAAATTCAGCGCTTTAGACTATTTATTGAAACCATTATCCCCGGTGAGCTTACTTGCTTCCTTAAAAAAAGCGGAAGAGTCATTAAATAACGAAGAATTAAATCTGAAATTAAAGACGCTTCTGGATAACGTAAACGAACCTGCAAAAAATAAGCGAAAAATAGTGCTTAAAACGCTTGAACGCATCTATTCGGTTGATATCGGCGATGTGATCCGGTTTGAATCGGACGGAGGATATACAAAAGTATACCTGCTGGACGGTAAACGTATTATGGTTTCGAGGACACTGAAAGAATTTGATGATTTTTTATCGGATACAGGCTTTGTGCGCGTACACCATTCACACTTAGTGAATATTAACCACGTATTTTGCTTCGAAAAACAGGAAAGTCACATTGTCATGAAGGATGATTCGATAGTACCGGTATCAAACCGCAAAAAAGAGCATGTATTGGAATTGTTGGATATGATTTGATCTGCTTTAGTACTTTAAATCCAACCTCTCTTTGCACACTTTGCGGTTACTTATACCTCCCGGTTAGTAAACATTCCATAGTTTAAAACATTTTCATTATCTCCCTTATTTTTAAGGCTGTAACCTTATTTTTAATCACTATAATAATGGCAACAACCAAAAATAAATTCAGAGAAAAACCCGTTGAGGAAACCGGAAAACCGGAACCGATTATCGACAAAAACGATATTGAGGAAACGCATAACCCGGCTTCAAAAAATAAATCAAAGTCAGCTAAAAAAGCAACAACCGTTCCTGATAAAAAGCCGCAAGCCAATCCCAACACTATCTCAGAAGCCAAAATGTCCATATTAGATAAATGGAATAAAACACTCACCCTTTACAGGAACGAACGCATTCAAAAATTAATAGGCCTGCTCTTAATATTAGCCGGTATCTATTTGCTTATCGCTTTACTGTCATACGTATTTACATGGGATAAAGACCAGGATAAAGTACTGGGGCCTTTAAGCGAATTATTTGCCATTGATACTAAAGTGGTAAACTGGCTTGGTAAGTTCGGTGCATTAGTATCTCACCTGTTCATGTACAAATGGTTTGGAGTATCTTCTTTTATTTTAGTTCCGGTTTTAGTGATATACGGCCTGCAGAAAATTCTCAATAAAAAAATAACCAAGCCTTCTTCATTTACAGCCAAATGGATTTTTTTAATGGTATGGACAAGCCTAACCTTAGCCTACTTTTTCCACGAACGCCTGTTTTTTCTTGGCGGGGGCTATGGTTACATCTTAAATATTCAACTGGCTAATTATGTAGGAAACATTGGTACGTTGGCAGTTTTGGCATTCAGCATGCTTGCCTTTTTAGTATTGAGCATTAATTTATCGTTTAATATTAAAAAAGATGTGTTAGCAGATCTTAATAATGATATCATTATTGAAGAAGATAAACCTTTGGAAAACACCATTAATCCAAATGCTAATACCGTATATGAAACAGAGCCTTCCTTATCGAAAGAAGAAGAAGCCGCATTACTTAATTTTGAAGTCATTTCTACAAATGATCCTGGTACAACCGAAATGATTGAAGAACCGGTAATGGATACAAATGCTCCTATAAATCTTGAGGCAGTGGTTCTTCCAAAACCGGAAACGGAAAAAAAATCATTAGACTTTGAGATCAATAATCCTTCGGCTGATGAAATAATTAAAACACCCGCTTTTGTAAAAGAAGAACCTAAAGTAGATGCCATTACCTTAGATGATGAATTAAAAGCCACACAGCTGGTTGAGAAATTCGGAGAGTATGATCCTACGCTCGACTTAGGTAATTACCAATTTCCAAGCCCTGAGCTTTTAATAGATTACGGAACAGGAAACGGCAAGGTAAATAACGAAGAGTTGGTTGCCAATAAAGACCGGATCGTTAACACGCTTAAAAATTACGGAATTGAAATTGACCGTATCTCTGCAACGGTTGGGCCTACCGTAACCCTATACGAAATTGTTCCTGCTGCCGGTGTACGTATTTCCAAAATTAAAAACCTGGAAGATGATATTGCGCTTAGCTTGGCGGCTTTAGGTATAAGGATCATTGCTCCTATCCCGGGCCGTGGCACCATTGGTATTGAAGTACCAAACCAAACACCCGAAATGGTGCCGATGCGTAACATCATTGCTTCCGAAAAATTTCAAAACACCACACACGATCTTCCAATAGCCTTAGGTAAAACCATTAATAACGAAATTTTTATTGCCGACCTTGCCAAGATGCCTCACTTGCTCATGGCGGGCGCTACGGGGCAAGGGAAGTCTGTAGGTTTAAATGCTATTTTAGTTTCCTTACTTTATAAAAAACACCCGGCACAAGTTAAATTTGTATTGGTTGATCCTAAAAAAGTAGAGCTTACCCTATTCAATAAAATAGAGCGTCACTTTTTAGCCAAGCTGCCAAACTCCGAAGATGCCATTATAACAGATAACACTAAAGTAATTCATACCTTAAATTCGTTGTGTATTGAAATGGATAACCGTTATGCCTTATTACAGGATGCGCAGGTCAGGAACATTAAAGAATACAATGTCAAATTTATTAACCGAAAATTAAATCCGAACGAAGGCCACAAATACTTACCATACATTGTATTGGTAGTAGATGAGTTTGCCGATTTAATTATGACGGCAGGTAAAGAAGTGGAAACACCCATTGCCCGTTTAGCGCAATTAGCGCGTGCCATTGGGATCCATCTAATTATCGCCACACAGCGTCCGTCTGTAAATATTATTACGGGAACCATTAAAGCAAATTTCCCTGCCCGTATAGCATTCAGGGTAACCAGTAAAATTGACTCCCGTACTATCCTTGATTCAGGCGGTGCAGAACAATTAATAGGCCGAGGTGATATGTTATTAAGTACAGGTAACGATTTAATTCGTATTCAATGTGCGTTTGTCGATACACCCGAAGCTGAAAAAATTACGGAATTCATCGGCTCACAACGGGCCTACCCTTCTGCCTTTTTGTTACCCGAATATGTGGGTGAAGACGGTGACAGCGGTAAAGAAGAAATTGATTTGAGTGAGCGAGATAAAATGTTTGACGATGCCGCTAAATTAGTAGTACAGTTTCAACAAGGCTCAGCTTCTTTTTTACAACGTAAATTAAAGTTGGGTTATAACCGTGCAGGCCGTATTGTGGATCAATTGGAAGCTGCAGGCATCATAGGGCCGTTTGAAGGTTCTAAAGCCCGTGAAGTAAGGTGTAAAGACATGGCTCAGTTAGATGAGATCATTCGCAGCATTAAAGGGTAATTTGATTTTGGGTATGACCCTTCGGGTCGCGCTTTCTGTTTCAATCTTTCACTTCACTACGTTTCGTAAAAGGATTTCCACTGCAATCGCTCACACAAATTAGTTTTACAACAGAGTTTAATTTTCTAATAAGCATGCATGCGTTAAGGATTGTAATGAAAATCCTTTTGCCTGCCTCCTGCAAAAGATTGTAATGGAAAGCCTGACCTTGCGCGGGCTCTTTTCGCAAGGTAACGCCCAAATATAAACACTGATACAACAAAAAATCCCATTCATAATACTATGAATGGGATTTGAATTATATAAACTAACTATTAATATCTGTAAGCTTCTCCTTTAAAAGGGCCTTCAACAGCAACACCAATATAATCAGCTTGTTCTTTGTTTAACGTATCTAACTCAACACCAATTTTAGCTAAGTGTAAACGCGCTACTTTTTCATCTAAAATTTTTGGTAACACATACACTTTTTTCTCATAAGCAGCCGTGTTTGTCCATAACTCTAACTGTGCCAATGTTTGATTTGTAAAGGAGTTACTCATTACAAAGCTCGGGTGGCCTGTAGCACAACCTAAGTTTACTAAACGGCCTTCAGCCAATAAAATAATATTTTTACCGTTAATGGTATATTGATCAACTTGCGGCTTAATGGTATCTTTAGTTGAACCGTAAGTTTTGTTTAACCAAGCCATATCAATTTCAGTATCAAAGTGACCGATGTTACAAACGATAGCACCGTGTTTCATTGATTCGAAATGACGACCAACCACGATATCCTTATTACCGGTAGTTGTTACAATGATATCTGCAATTTTAACGGCGTTATCCATTTTTTGCACCTGGTAACCGTCCATTGCAGCCTGTAAAGCGCAAATAGGATCAATTTCTGTTACAATAACACGAACGCCTTGCGATGATAAAGATAAGGCAGAACCTTTTCCTACATCACCGTAACCTGCAACAACAGCAACTTTACCTGCCATCATTACATCTGTAGCTCTGCGAATGGCATCTACCAAAGATTCGCGGCAACCGTATTTATTATCGAATTTAGATTTAGTAACGGAATCGTTTACATTAATAGCCGGCAACAATAAAGTACCTTTAGCCATACGCTCGTATAAACGGTGAACGCCTGTAGTTGTTTCTTCAGATAAACCTTTAATACCTGCTGCTAATTCAGGATAGTGATCAAATACTAAATTAGTTAAATCACCACCGTCATCTAAGATCATATTTAACGGTTTACGCTCTTCGCCGAACCATAATGTTTGCTCAATGCACCAGTCAAACTCTTCAGCTGACATACCTTTCCAGGCATACACCTGGATACCTGCCGCTGCAATAGCTGCAGCCGCATGATCCTGAGTGGAAAAAATATTACATGAACTCCAGGTAACCTCAGCACCCAAAGCGGTTAAAGTTTCAATTAAAACGGCTGTTTGAATAGTCATATGTAAACAACCTGCAATACGAGCACCTGCCAAAGGCTTAGAAGCACCATATTCTGCACGAAGTGCCATTAATCCGGGCATTTCTTCTTCCGCTAATTTAATTTCTTTACGACCCCATTCTGCTAATGAGATGTCTTTTACTTTGTACGCTAAGTACTTTCCTGTTGCTACTGCTGACATATTAGTTGTTGATTAAAATTGTTTATTTTTTATAATTATGCGAAGATAAGACATAAGTTTGTAACACTCAAACTATTGTAATGTTTATTTAATAAAGAGTGATAGAGGTTTTTAACATAAAAAAAGGGTTGTTTTTCGGGCTGTTGGATCTTAAGGCGTTTTCTGCAATTCATAAACTAACAGCCAAGCGCGACATTGAAACAGCGGGTAAAAACTACCTTATTTCTAAGCTTTTGGATGACTCAAGAGAAATAGTGTACGATGAAAAAGGCAAACCTTATTTAACCGATGACCCAAGACATATCTCCATATCACATTCGCATAATAAGCTTGCCGTTATTGTTAATGAAACTGAGGCAACAGGCATTGATATAGAATTAATAAGAGACAAGGTGCTTAAAATAAAACACAAATTTTTATCTGAAAGCGAGCTCAATGAAACAGGATCGGATGTTGAAAAATTATTGATCTATTGGGCAGCCAAAGAAACGTTATATAAAATATACGGCCTCAAAGAAGTTGATTTTATAAGTCATTTATTTGTTAATCCGTTTAATAAACATAATTTAGGAACAATTATTGGAGAAATTAATTTACCCGAATTTAAAAAAACATTTGAGCTCAATTATCAATTATTAGATGAGTATATATTGGTATACGCATTAAACAGGCTATCATAAACTATAAACCGCATCAGCTCTATTATGTTAATTAAAAACCATGTAACTATGCGTTTAAACATCATAAATCCTTGTTAACTAAAACAACACATACACAATTAATTATTCTGATCGATCCCGATAAGTATAATCCTGCACTTTTAGATATTGCAAATACATGCAAGGTATCCTATATTTTTTTCGGCGGCAGTTCGTTAAAGAAAAATAATTTCGAAAAGACCTTAAAGTCTATAAAATCTAAAACTACTATACCCGTTATTATTTTCCCCGGCGATGAGAGCCAGGTATCCAAATATGCCGACGGTTTGCTGATGCTATCGTTACTATCCGGCAGGAACGCAGAATATTTAATAGGTAAACATGTAAATGCCGCCGCAAAAATAAAGGCGTCCAATTTAAAAGTTATACCAACTGCTTATATTTTAGTTGACGGCGGGTCTAAATCAACCACACAAAAAATTACCAAAACCGATCCCTTAAGTAATAAAAAGGAAATTATACATACCGTTATAGCCGGCGAATTATTAGGGAAACAATTAATTTATTTAGAAGCAGGCAGCGGAGCAAAAAAAACATTAACCACGGCATTAATTAAAGATGTAAAAAAGCATACTACCCTCCCTTTAGTAATAGGAGGCGGTATTAACACCATAAAAAAAGCAAAAGAAATATTAAAAGCAAACCCGGATTATATAGTTGTAGGAAACGCATTGGAAAAACATCCCGGTTTTTTAATTGAACTGAATGAAGAGATTGAAGGAAGAGACAGAAGAGATTAAAGGGAGTAAAGAGATTAAAAAGACAGACTAATAAGATATATAAATTCATAAAGAAAGCTATGTACCTGTGTGGTTAAAAAATAAATAATACCTTATAGGTTCTTATACAACTTATAGGGTTAAACCAAAAACTATGTAGACTACACGCCTATGTAGTTAAATTAAATAAAGATGAAATTAGTAGTTATAACCCCCACCAAAAAAACCGATAATGAGATTGCTGCTGTTATTCAAATGTTTGAAGCAGGGCTGGGCACCTTACATGTTCGTAAAAACCGTTTCTCCACAAAAGAGCTTGATGATTATATAAACGAGATCCCGAAGCATTTTCACAACCGCCTTATTATTCACTCACACCATCGCTTAGCATTAAAGTATGATTTGAAAGGCTTTCATTTTACATCTACACATTTTAAAAAGAAATGGAAATTGTGGTTCAATACTAAATTCATTTATTTAAGAAAACCAAAACTTGTAAAAAGTATTTCTTTTAAAAGGGCTACAGAGCTTTATTTGCCTCAAAAAGTAAAAACTGATTACTGTTTCCTGGGAACCATGTTTCATAATGTGTCAGGCGAATTATACAGCGGATTTTATACTGAAATAGTAGAAGCTGCCATTCAAAAATCGGGAATGAAAATTTATGCTCGCGGTGGAATTAATGAAAAAAGCATTGAATTAGCTTATAAATTAGGCTTTCCGGGAGTTGCATTATACGGCCATTTATGGAAAAGCGCTTCTCCTTATAATAAATACATCGAATTTCTGAAATTCTGTAAAGACAAAAATATTCCGATAGAATAATGGAATTTTGGGATTGGATAGCTTTATTTACAGGCGTAGCAGGAGTTGTATTAACTATTTTTGAAAGTATTTTTTGTTGGCCTATGGCCCTCATCTCCGTTGTTATATCAACACTTACGTTTTATAACCAACGCTTGTTTGGTGACATGAGTTTAAATGTATTTTATTTTTTTAGCAGTATCTATGGTTGGATCTATTGGAGCAAACACAGCGGAAAAACGTTTAACGTTACTAAACTACCTTTAAAATATCTGCCCCTTATTCTTTTATCTGTTATAGTTCAAAGTATTATTTATTACTTTATTTTAAGATACTTTAAATCAGACCAAGTAGTTTTCGATTCCATTTTAACAGCCTGCAGTTTTACGTGTACTTACTTAATGACTAAAAAATGGCTTGAAAACTGGCTCTTTTGGGTTTTAATAGACGGATCTTATGTTTTCTTGTATATTATAAAAGAAATGCCTACCTATTCTATGCTATATGCCTTTTTTACATTAATGGCCGCTTATGGTTTTTATGCATGGAAAAAACAACTCCGCACCTTATAAAAAAAATTGCCGTACTCGGTGCGGAAAGTACAGGCAAAACGGAGCTTTGCAATAAACTCGCCAAACATTACAACTCTGTTTTTGTGCCTGAATACGCCAGGGAATATTTTGATAACAATGATATTAACCATTATGGGATCAAGGACCTGGATATTATTGCAGAAAATCAATTAAAACTTGAAAATGAATGCGTTTCAAAAGCTAATACCTATTTATTTTGTGACACTACTTTAATAACTATCAAGATCTGGTCGACACACCGTTTCAATAAAGTGTCTGAACTTATTTCGAACTCCATACGAAGCATTGATTATGACCTTTACCTGGTATGTAATAATGATGTGGCCTGGGAGGAAGATTCCCAAAGAAGAAACCCGGAATTAAGAGACCATTTACTTAAATGGAACCTTCATGAACTCATGAAACTAAATGTAAATTACCATATTATTGAAGGCACGGGAGACAGCAAGCTAAATTCGTCCATAAAAATTATTGACACTTACTTTAACGCTGCTAAGAACTAAATTCCATAACACACTTAAAGAAAGCTTCCGGTTGTTCTGCATGGATCCAATGACCGCTATTACTAATAGTTTCAATTTTATAATGGGAAAAACGGGCGGCTATATCCTTTTCATCTTTTTGTTCAATATAATTCGATTTATCACCTTTAATAAATAAAGCCGGTGTTGAGCTTAAGGTTTCAGGAACTTCAACACCAATGTTATCATATTTTTCTGTAATGGTCTTTAAATCAAAACGCCAGTCCATTTGCTTGGAAGCATCCTCTTTCCAATAAATATTTTTCAGTAAAAATTGTTTAGTACCTACATCATGAATGTATTTGCTTAAAATGGCCTCAACTTCCTTGCGTGTGTTTATTTCAGTAAAATCTACGGCATTCAAAGCTTTTAAAACAGCATCGTG
>JBBRHI010000056.1:0-10390 GCA_038222995.1 Bacteroidia bacterium
TTATGGGGTGCCGGTTTTTGTTCGTTTTTAAAGAGGGTTAAAGTTAAAAATTTATCATATACTTTTCCGCTAAAGATAATAAATACCGGGGCCGAAATAATTCCCGCAATCACATCAACCAAATAATGCGCTTTTATATATACGGTTGCAAAGCAAATCCCGATGACGAACGGTAAGGTTATATAAAATAATTTTTTAAGATTAACGTAGCTTATATAGGATATAATCACGGCAACGCCTACATGCGAGCTCGGGAAGGCGCCTGTAGGCTGTTCAAAGTCGGTAATAATAGTATGCATTAGTTTACCGAAAAAATAAAGAGATGTTACATCCGGGGTTGAGTTTATAATATAATACTGAGGCCCTACTACCGGGAGAACGGAAAAAATAATATAGTACAGGTAAAAAGAAAAAATTATTATAAAAATGCCTCTCTGCGCATGTTGTATGCCTTTTAAATACAAAATAACACATACCGAACCGATAAGTGCGTAATAAGAAAAGTAACACATATTCATCAACTCATTAAACCATCCTGAATTAATAAATTTAGAGAATTGAAGACTCGGTTGGCAATTCCAAAGGTTTTGTTCGGCATTAAAAAAATACTTGTCAAGATTGTCATTGAAAATAATATTTTTCATACAGCTTGTTTCTGTATAAAAAAAACCAAGAAAAAGTAATGGATATAAGTTTTTAATAAGCAACACCGCTGTATTATTACTGAATTTACGATTTAAAAGCGCAAGGCAAACAATAAACATAAGGATGAATAGCCTTACCGCAAAATGAGGTAAGAGAACCATAAATGCCGCATTGCTAAAGCAAATATAGCCTGCCGAAATAAGAACATATAAGATAGTAGCCAGATCGATCGGTGAAAGCAATTTTATAAAGTTATAATCCGGCTTTTTTTTCACAATACAAGCTTATATACTCTGTAGGTTTTATAAATATGAGCGTTAATATTAATCAGTGCCTGGTTCATCATCTCATTATTTTCTAAAATTAAAGATGCTTCGGCTTCAAAAATATGATTTCTTTTGGCATTGCTAATGGTTTTAGCGTAAAAACAGGCTTCAATACCAAGCTTACGGTAGCCCTCTACAACACCCATAACCACCACACGCATTTTATTTATTTTACCCCTGTTGAACAGCAATTTAAAAATACCGAACGGAAGCAAGCGGCCTTTTTTTACATCTTTCAGTACTTGGTTAATGTCAGGCAACGAAAACGACAAGCCTATAAATTTACCTTCATGTTCTGCAATAAAGCAGAGGTCGGCATTCATTACGGGTTTCATTTCGTTACATAAATGCATAAATTCATGGTAGGTCATAGGAACAAAGCCGGCATTTTTATCCCATGCCGAATTGTAAACATGGTGTGCCTTTTCGGCTTCTTCTTTAAATTTTTTCACATTAACCGTGCGTATGGTAATGCCTTTTGTTTGTAAGCGCTTTTCAAATGCCTCGCTTACGCGCAATGATTTTTCGGAAATAGAACCATCTTTCATATAATAAGCAAAGTGATCGCTGTTTTTTGTAAAACCATACTTCTCCGCAAAGGCCGGGTAGTAAGGTTTATTGTATGCCATGGCAATCATGGGCGGCTTATTAAACGCATCAATATGCCAGCCGAATATCTCATTTGTAGAAAAACTCACCGGACCGACAGCGGTATTAAGCCCTTCTTTTTTTATCCAATCAACAGCTGTATCCAGCAGTAATTTAGCAACTTCATACTCTTCAATGCATTCAAAAAAACCAAAAAAACCGTCGTTCTTTCCGGTAAAACTATTATGGTTATTATTACGAATAGCTGCAATACGGCCTACAATTTTATTGTTTTTGTAGGCAAGAAACAGTTGTAGTTTTGAGTGTTCATAAAAAGGATGCTTTTTGGGATTCAGCATATCTCTTTGGGAAACGTATAATTCAGGCACATAATTTGGATCTCCCGCGTATAGTTGGTGCGGAAAATCTATAAACTCCTTCAGTTTATCGGGATAGTTTATTTTTTCTATAGTTATCATCGGCTGTTTTAGTGTTAAATATTAACTTAACTAGTTTATAAATAATTTAAAAGCAAAATTTATGACGGTATAGTGTTGTTGACATTTTTAAATAACTCATTAAAGTTGAACTCATCATAATTTTTTACGTTACCCTTAATGGCAAATGCAGCTTTGTAACCGGTAATAGCACTAATTTGTTTTACGGTATATATGGCATTACCGGCATACGCCAAAGGGCACGTGTTCATATAATAAAAGTCAGACAGGTCAATTTGTGTTAAATCAGCATTAAGGCCCACGCCCAAGGCTTTAATGACAGCTTCTTTAAAAGTCCAGAAAGTAAATAGTGTTTCCCGGAAGTTTTCATCTTTGCTTTTAAAAATAATTTCTTTTTCCTTTTCAGAGAAAGAAAAAGAGGCAAACGTGTGTGTGTCCTGCAACGTTTTCATCCGTTCAATATCCACTCCAATTTCATTTTCATTGGAAACAGCCAATAAGCCAAATGTAGTGCGGTAAGAATAATTAAAAAAAATGGATGAGTCCTTTATATAAGGCTTGCCCATTGCCGCTTGACTAAACGTAATATCAGAGGCTGCCATATTTAAGTAGGTGGCTAAAACCTTGCGTACAAAGCGGTGGTTGCAGGTGTAGCGAATTTTTTCCGCTTCATTTATATATTCATTACAGCGCGCTTGTTCATTTGCGGAAAGCAGCGGATTTGTTTTTTCCGCATGATATTCCTCTTCATCAAGCGTATATCGCCAAATATGTAATGCACTTTCCTTAAAATTCATTATACAATAATATAAACTTGATGTTAATTAAACATACGTTGCAAAAATATTTAATAAAATTCAATAAAAAAACTTTATAAACAAAAAAAGTTTCCGTAGTTTTACGTTCGATTTTGATTAAGTACATTTTTGATTGTTATACTTATGAAATATAAGGGAATTGTAATAATGAAGTTCTAAATTTACGGGTTATTAGCACTATTTCCATAATAAGAACCAAATATGATTAAGTTTCAAAAAAAAGCTTTTCAGTAAGCCGATAAAATTAAACAATGTGTTTTAAAATAAGTTAACAATAATTAAACAATAAGATAAACCCTCGAAAAAATAACAGATCAATAATATTATACCATGGACACAATTAAAAAACCTGCAGCCGCAGAAGGCAAATTAGGAATTCTGATTCCCGGTTTAGGTGCAGTAGCAACCACACTGATAGCAGGCGTTGAGGCAGTAAAAAAAGGTACATCACAACCAATAGGTTCGTTAACACAACTTAGCTCTATCCGCTTAGGAAAACGTACAGATAATCGTAACCCTTTAATAAAAGACTTTGTGCCTTTGGCCGGGTTAAATGATATCGTTTTTGGCGGTTGGGATATTTATGATGACAACGTATATGAAGCCGCTTTAAATGCTAAGGTTTTGGAGGTACATCAAATTCATGAATTGAAAACAGAGTTGGAAAAAATTAAACCAATGCCTGCTGTATTTGATAAAACATATATTAAAAACATTGACGGACCCAATGTGAAAAAAGCCCAAACCAAATATGACCTTGCGTTAGCTTTGATGAATGACATTGAAACGTTCAAAAAAGAAAATAACTGTTCACGTGTAGTAATCGTATGGTGCGCTTCTACCGAAAAATATATTGAGCCTTCAGATATTCATAATAGTCTCGAGGCATTTGAAAGGGCTTTAAAAAATAATGAAGAAAATATTGCGCCGAGCATGATTTATGCCTATGCTGCATTAAAATTGGGTGTTCCGTTTGCCAACGGCGCACCAAATTTAACGGTTGATATTCCTGCTTTAATTGAGCTTTCAAAAGAAACGCAAACACCTATTGCCGGAAAAGATTTTAAAACAGGCCAAACGTTAATGAAAACGATTATTGCTCCGGGCTTACATGCACGTGCACTGGGCGTAAACGGTTGGTTCTCTACTAATATTCTCGGTAATCGCGACGGTAAAGTGCTGGACGATCCGGAAAATTTTAAAACTAAAGAAGTTTCGAAGTTAAGTGTATTGGACGAGATCTTTCAACCGGAATCAAATCCTGCATTATACGGAGATATGTATCATAAAGTACGGATTAATTATTATCCGCCGCGCGGAGATAATAAGGAGAGCTGGGATAACATTGATATTTTTGGATGGATGGGTTACCCGATGCAGATCAAAATAAATTTCCTTTGCAGGGATTCTATTTTAGCCGCGCCTATTGTTTTAGATCTGGCTTTATTTATGGATTTGGCTAAACGTGCCAATATGAGCGGTATACAGGAGTGGTTATCTTTTTATTTAAAATCGCCTCAAACTGCCGAAGGTTTAAAGCCCGAGCACGATATATTTAAGCAATTAATAAAATTGCAAAATACCTTGCGTCACATGATGGGGGAAGATCTTATCACACATTTAGGACTGGATTATTACCAGGAATTAGTAGAATCGATGTAATGCTGATTTATAAAGGTATAGCTACTTTTTTTGGAATAGGTTATATAGGTAAAGGATCGGGTACAGTAGCTTCAATCGCTTTTTGCCTGCTTCTTTACGTTATTGTAAGCAGTAATTTATTTACTCAAACCGGCTTAGTAGTGTTTACTTTAATTTCTTTTGTTGCCGGTGTATTTGTATCATCTAAGTTGGAAACAATTTGGGGAGAAGACAGCAAAATGATCGTTATTGATGAAGTGCTCGGAATGGCAGTTACCATGCTTTTCCTTCCGGTTAACATTATTACGCTTAGCCTTGGATTGTTGCTTTTCAGGTATTTCGATATTTTTAAACCACTCTTTATCCGAAGAACGGAAAAGCTGAAAGCCGGTTGGGGGGTTATGGTAGACGATCTTGTTGCGGGAATTTATTCGAACATTATTTTACAGTTATTTGTTTACTTTTTTTATAAAAGCCATGCTGTTATTTCTTAAAGCTCAAATGTCGTCGTTAGTAGCCACAATGGTTGATTTTTTTATGACCATTGTAATGGTTGAGGTCTTTAAGCAACATTATATTTCTGCCGGCATGGTAGGTGCGGTAGCGGGTGCTGTTACTAATTTCAGTATTAACCGGCAATGGACCTTTAATTCAAAAAAAGAAAGTATACAAACTCAAACCATGCGCTACACATTAATATGGATAGGAAGTTTAATTTTAAATATTTCAGGATTATATTTTCTTACGCATTTTTTAAATGTAAAATATATAATTTCTAAAGTAGTAACCTCAATTATAGTTGGCGTAAGTTTTAATTATTTTTTTCAAAAAAAATATGTTTTTTCCGTTAAATGAAAACGAGTATAAATCAAATAATTCTATTTTTTTTTATACTTTTCACGGGAGAGTTGATCGGGCAATCTACTATTGTTAGGGGAACAGTTCGCGATATAAAAACAAAAGCAGCCTTGCCTTACGCCACTGTTTTTTTTGATGAATCAAACATAGGTGTTACTACAGACAGTTTAGGGAAGTTTGTTATTGAAACAACCGATATAACGTATACCAAACTAAAAGTTCTTTTTATCGGTTATAATCCCGTTAGTAAAGAAGTAACCCCGGGGGTTGAACAGGTAATTGATTTCAGGCTTACTGCTGAAGGAAAATCATTGAATGAGGTAACTGTAAAATCAAAACGCACAAAGTATAAAAATAAAGATAACCCTGCCGTAGAGCTTATTCGTAAAGTAATTGATCACAAATCGAAAAACAGGCCCGAAGGATATAATTATTACGAGTACGAAAAATACGAAAAAATACAATTTGCCTTAAGTAATGTTACCGAAAAATTTCAGAACCGTAAAGCATTCAAGAAATTTCAATTTGTATTTGAAAACCTTGATACCACTAAGCTGGAAGGAAAAGCCGTTTTACCGGTTTATCTAAAAGAATCTATTTCGGACGTGCGTTATCGTAAATCGCCCGAAGCGAAAAAAGAAATTATAAAAGGAAATAAAACGGTTGCTTTTGAAGGTTATGTTGATAACCAGGGCATGGATGCTTATATGAAATACCTGTACCAGGACATTAATATTTATGATAATAATATTACCATGCTCACCAACCAGTTCATTAGCCCTATTGCCAATATATCACCTACTTTTTATAAATTTTTTATTACCGATACGATTACTGAAAACGATCAAAAATTTATTCGGCTGGGTTTTGTTCCCAGGAACCATTCCGATTTTCTTTTTCAAGGGGTTATGTACATTACGCTTGATAGTAGTTATGCTGTTGCTAAAATTGATATGAGCGTAAATAAAGACATTAATTTAAATTGGGTAAAAGAGTTAAAAATAGCCCAGGATTTCGAGAAAAAAGAAGGGCAGGGGTATGTGCTTGTAAAAGACGAGTTTTCTGCTGATTTCGGATTATCAAAAGGTAAGTTGGGAGTATACGGACAAAAAATTTCCTCTTACAAAAATTTCATTCTCGATAAACCAAGGCCTGATAAGGATTATAAGGGAGATGCCGTAGAAACCAATGACAGTGCAAACTTTAGGCAAGATGAATATTGGACAGAAAACAGGCATACGGAATTAACCAAATCAGAAAAAGGTGTTTATACTACTATAGACAGTATTAAGAAAGTGCCTGCGTTTAAACGGACTCTTGATGTACTTGTTGTTTTATTTGCCGGCTACAAAACCATTACTCCTTATTTTGAGTTAGGCCCTATCAGCACATTTTACAGTTTTAACCCGGTGGAAGGTTTCAGGCTCCGTTTAGGAGGCCGTACTACAAACGCTTTCAGCAAAAAAGTAGTGCTGGAAGGATACGGCGCTTATGGCTTTAAAGATGAAAAATGGAAATATTACGGAGGTGTTACCTATTCGCTCAGTAAGCGGAGTGTTTATGAATTTCCGGTAAGGTCCATAAAAGCCAACTACCAGCGCGAAACCAAAATCCCGGGCCAGGAGCTTCAATTTATACAGGAAGATAATATTTTACTGTCGTTTAAAAGAGGAAAGAATGATAAATGGTTGTATAATGATATTTATAACCTGGAATATCTTACTGAATTTAAAAACCATTTTTCTTTTAAAATAGGTTACAAAAACTGGACACAACAAGCTGCCGGGAGCCTTAACTACAGTAAAACCGATTATACAGATTATGTAAACAATGAAAAAAACATTCAAACGTCTGAGCTTTCAGTAACGCTGCGCTGGGCACCTAATGAAAAATTTTACCAAGGCAAAACATACCGCGTCCCTATCACCTTTAAAAACCCCATATTTACCCTGCGGTATATACAAGGCGTAAAAGGCTTACTGGGCGGGCAATACGACTACCAAAACATTTCATTAAACATTACAAAACGGTTCTATCTTTCGCAGCTTGGTTATACGGATGTAGTAGTTGAAGGAGGGAAGATTTTTGGGGATGTCCCGTTTCCGTTGCTTGATATTCATAGAGCTAACCAATCCTATGCATACCAGCTTCAATCTTATAACCTTATGAATTTTTTGGAGTTTGTGAGTGACAAATACGCGAGTATAAATATTGATCATTATTTTAACGGATTTTTCTTCAATAAAATTCCTTTGTTGCGCCGACTCAAATGGCGTGAAGTAATAAGCATAAAGGCGCTTTACGGGGGTGTGGGTTCCAATAATAACCCTGACAATAATCCGGCATTACTTAAGTTCCCGGTATATCCTGACGGTGTTCCTATTACTTATACACTTGACAAAAAACCTTACGTAGAGGGAAGCATTGCTATAGCAAATATTTTTAAGTTTTTCAGGATCGATCTTGTAAAACGTTTTACATATCTTGATCACCCTAATATTTCAACATTGGGTATACGGGCAAGATTTAGATTTGATTTTTAATATGGAAACAACTATTCAGAATACACCACCTATAAAACCGCTCACGTTCCGTGATAAATTACAGAAAGGAATTTATGTTGTGATTAATCCGTTCGTAAAATTTTTAATTAAGATCGGGCTTACCCCTAACGGTGTTACAACCATAGGTTTTTTGCTGAATGTGGGAGTGGCAATTATTTTTATTTTTGGCGCTTTCGATGAAAACAGGAGTAACCTTTCTTACGTTGGCTGGGCAGGCGGTATGATTTTATTTGCCGGCGTGTTTGATATGCTCGACGGGCAAGTAGCACGACTTGGTAATATGTCGAGTAAGTTCGGTGCGCTGTTCGATTCGGTATTGGATCGTTACAGTGAACTGGTTATGTTTTTCGGGATCTGTTATTATTTAGTAGCGCATCATTATTTTTTAAGCTCCCTGTTTGCTTTTATAGCATTAATAGGCTCTATGATGGTAAGTTATACGCGTGCACGTGCCGAAGGATTAGGCATTGAATGTAAGGACGGTTTAATGCAAAGGCCCGAAAGAGTTGTAACCATAGGTGTTTCAGCATTAGCTTGCGGTATAACAGCGGCTTATATAGGAGGCGGTTATAAAATTATGGTTTCAGGAATTGAAGTGTTTGAAACGATGTCCGTATTTACCGTACCAATTACCATAGTCGCTGTTCTTTCTAATATAACAGCCTTAAAGAGATTATCAGATTGTAAAAAAGCGTTAGATAAACAATAACTATGAAGAAGACGATAGTATACGTTTTACTTGCCGTTTGTTCGCTCACAGGAACATCTTTTCTGTTGAAACCTGCTAAAAAGGATGTTTCAAAAACCTATAAGAAAGGGCCTGTTAATATAGATACGTTTCCTGTGCCGCCTGCAAATAAAAACATGATGTTTTATGTACAGCGCACGCATAATACAAATACGATCGTGTATGAGCTTAATTATAATAAAGACAGTACGCTTAATAAAGAAGCCCCGATACATTTTTACTGGATCCGGTATGCTGACGGCGGAGGAACTCAAGAACTTTCCACCATACAAAGAAAGTATGCCTACGGTTTAAATGCTGTTTGCATTGATTCCTTAAAACCGATGTACAAATTAAATTTTGTGTCCTATAAAAAGCGTGATATATTTTTGATAAGATCAAAACCTTTTCATACGTATAAAGCGTTTATGGTGATCAATAATAAACTGTCGTACCTTCGCAGGGTTTTTGCACAAATAGACGGAGGCACGTTTTGGGTTCCGCACATTACTTACGTTGAAGTAAGCGGTTACGATTTAAACACCGGTAAAGCTGTATCCGAAAAAATTATTCCATAAAAAGAAGAGATGATTAAAAATTATATTTTATACCTCAGGCGGAATACAGGTAAAGAAAATGTATTGATAGTTACACTTATTACCATGGTTTACCTGGTAGGTTGTACGTTATTAATAGGCTTTAAAACCGACCAGGTTTTTTTGGCTGCGCTATTTAATGTTTTGTATTATGCCTCTTTACCAAGCCGTAAATTCATTTTGGCATTTTCTGTGTTTATCGTTTTCTGGATCATTTTTGACAGCATGAAAGCTTTTCCCAATTATAAGTTCAATACAATACACGTAAAGCAATTATATGATACTGAAAAACACCTCTTCGGAATAAGTGATAACGGAGTTATCGTTACCCCGAATGAATATGCACAAAGCCACTCACACACGTTTTTAGATATACTGGCCGGTTGCTTTTACATTAATTGGGTGCCCGTTCCGCTTTTATTTGCGTTTTATTTATTCAGAAAAAATAAGCTTCAATTTCTTTATTTTTCATTGGCATTTTTATTTGTCAATCTCATCGGGTTTGTGGTGTATTATGCTTACCCCGCGGCTCCGCCTTGGTATGTAGAGCAATACGGGTTTGATGTAAAGTTTAACACGCCCGGTAATACGGCAGGGCTTTCCCGTTTTGATGAGTATTTTGGCATCAACCTGTTTCACAGCTTATATGCAAAAAGCTCAAATGTTTTTGCGGCTATGCCCTCGCTTCATTCCGCGTACCCGGTGGTTGTTTTTTATTTCGGTTTAAAAAACAGGTTAGGCCTTATAAATATTTTCTTTGCCGTATTCATGATCGGCATTTGGTTTTCGGCCGTTTATACCGGCCATCATTATATATTGGATGTGTTAGCGGGAATTGTATGCGCATTAACGGGCTTATTTATTTTCGATAAAATTTTATTAAAAAGCTCAGCGTTCAAGCGTTTTCTGTTTAAGTATAAAACAATCATCAGCTGATTATTTTATAGATTGAGGGCCTTAAGGCCTTATAAAAAGACCTCGAAATTTTTTTTGAGATCCCTGTCAGTAACGACAGGGATTTTTTATTTAACAAAAATTTGCTTTTTTAGCAATTGTGATTAATTTCGTTAAACAAATCTTCCCCTTATGAAAAAACTATTAACCATTGCAGCGGCCGTAATGTCTTATTTTACAATTTACGCGCAAACAGTTCCCACAACCACCATTAC